>NZ_DJUM01000026.1:5320-13619 GCF_002440475.1 Exiguobacterium sp. UBA6282
GTTTTGGCTCGGAACGTAATTTTGAAGAAGCTGGTTTTTATGTACAAAACGCCCTCTTTCCAACGAATCGACAGGAATTACGGATCGATCAATCAGAACGTGTCGATACGCACATTTATCAAATTGATCGCGATGAACTGTTTACGCGGAAAGAACATCTTGTTGCGAAGCAAATCTCACCGTATCTCTTGAAAGTGGAGGATGCACCAGTCATCGGGGCGACGACGTGTCGGCACCCTTATCAAATCCAAGGGCTGATCGGTCAATCGGCGATGAGTTTTGGTGCACTCGGTGACCGGGCCATCACCGCTCTATCGATTGGACTCGGTCGCGCTAAAGGAAGCTGGATGAATACTGGTGAAGGCGGGCTATCCGACTTTCATCTCAAAGGTGACGTCGACATCATCTGTCAGATTGGTCCCGGTCTGTTCGGTGTCCGGACGGAGGACGGCAACTTTTCGTTCGACGAGTTTCAGAAAAAAAGTGAGTTAACGCAAGTCAAAGCCTTCGAACTCAAACTTGCCCAAGGGGCTAAAACGCGTGGTGGACATTTAGAAGGCGCAAAGGTCACGGAAGAGATTGCCGCTGTCCGGAAGGTCAAAGTCGGTGTCGGCATCGATAGTCCGAACCGGTTTAACGAATTCACGACACCAGAGACGATGCTCGACTGGGTCGAACGTCTACGTGAGATTGGCGGAAAACCAGTCGGGATCAAAGTCGTCGTCGGTAATCTTGAAGACATGCGTCAGTTGATTGCTTATATGAAAGAATCCGGTCGTCATCCAGACTTCATGACGGTCGACGGTGGCGAAGGAGGGACAGGCGCGACGTTCCAAGAACTTGCGGATGCTGCCGGCCTACCACTCTTTTCCGCATTACCATTCGTCCATCAACTTTTGACAGAAGCCGGTTTACGCGACAAGGTCAAAGTGTTCGCATCTGGTAAGCTGATCAGTGCTGATAAGATTGCGATCGCTCTCGCCCTCGGCGCTGACTTCGTCAACATCGCGCGTGGTTTAATGTTTAATGTCGGCTGTATTCAAGCCCAAGTCTGTCATACGAATCACTGTCCAGTCGGCGTCGCGACGACTGATCCGAAACTGCAGAAGGCGCTGATCGTCGACGAAAAAAGTTTCCGCGTGACGAACTACATCATCTCGTTACGAGAAGGACTCTACAATCTGACGGCGGCAGCAGGACTCGTCTCACCGACGGAACTTCGCCCAGAACACGTCATCTATAAGGACGAAGCCGGACACCTAATTCCGGGTCCGGACTGGATGAAGCAGCATATGGTACACCAATCTCTTTCCTCACGGTAACGAATAGCACTCACTTGCACTTTTTAACGAGAGCGCTTAAAGTGTATAGTTGATGAAATTCTTTAACCACACATGTGCATTACCTTAAGGAAAGGGTTTAATATACTATGAAAAAGAACTTTTGGCAGGACTTACCACGACCATTTTTCGTCTTAGCACCGATGGAAGACGTCACTGACGTTGTCTTCCGCCACGTCGTCGCAAAAGCGGCGCGTCCGGACGTGTTCTTCACGGAATTCACGAATACAGAAAGCTATTGTCATCCGAAAGGCAAACAGAGCGTTCGCGGACGTCTCGAGTTCACGGAGGATGAACAACCAATGGTCGCTCACATTTGGGGCGACAAACCGGAATATTTCCGCGAAATGAGTATCGGTATGGCAGAGATGGGCTTTAGCGGGATCGACATCAACATGGGCTGCCCCGTCCATAACGTTGCCGTTAACGGAAAAGGCTCTGGCTTGATCAATCGTCCGGAAGTCGCGGCTGAACTGATCCAAGCGGCAAAAGCAGGCGGTCTCCCGGTCAGCGTCAAAACACGTCTCGGCTACACGAAGGTCGAAGAATGGCACGATTGGTTGCGTCACATCCTCGAACAAGATATCGCGAACCTCTCGATTCACCTCCGGACACGTAAAGAGATGAGTGCCGTTCCAGCACACTTCGAATTGATTCCGGAAATCAAGAAGTTACGTGATGAGATTGCACCACAGACGTTACTGACGATCAATGGGGATATCAACGATCGCCAACACGGTCTGGAACTCGTTGAGAAATACGGTGTCGACGGCGTCATGATCGGTCGCGGGATCTTCCACAACCCGTTTGCGTTCGAAGTCGAGAAAAAAGAACATTCTAGCCAAGAATTACTCGATTTGTTACGTCTACAACTCGATCTGCACGATCATTACTCGGCTCAATTCGAGCCCCGTCTCTTCAAGCCATTACGTCGGTTCTTCAAGATTTACGTCCGCGGATTCCGCGGCGCGAGTGAACTTCGGGTCAAATTGATGGAGACGAACTCAACGGACGAAGTCCGTGCTTTACTCGACGCCTTCGTTGAAGAAGAAGGCATTCACGAGGTCAACTCGTTTTCAATCTAACAGCAAAGCACGCCTCCTCGGCTTGAGGAAGCGTGCTTTTTCGTGTCACCAACGTTCGACGGTTTGCCGCGTATCTGCACACCATTGTTCAAAATCAGACTGATGCGTCAGCGATAGGAAACGTCGTTTGCCGAGTCGCCGATCGAGCCGTGCGATACCACGGATGAAAGGATGTGGATGAACGAGTGCTTGTTCAAACGCAAGATTCGGATACTCTAACAAATCTTGTTGCATCTCATAGTTCTCTAGATACCCGTCTTGTTTGACTTGTCGTTCGATCTCAGCCGATAACGCATGCGACTGTTCCAACCAGTCGGACTGCCATAACGCTCCGTCAGGTTTTTCCGGTAACTGTGCAGATTGTAACGCGTAGCGCCGATCGACTTCCCGTTCGAAGTGAAAGTCGTCTGCTCCAAGAATCTCTTCTCCGTCAAACGTCACCCAGACACGACTAGGACTGTCTTGAATCCGGTAGACAGCTGCATGAAAAGCAATCCGTCCCTGTAACGACGGGGAAAGCAGTTGCTCGACCCGTTTTTTGATGATAGAAAACTGCACACAATCCGTCCTTTCCGTCCGGCTAATCTAATCAGCCGTTCTTCATATGAAACGATTCCGCAAGCGTAAACGTCAACTCTTTTAACTCGAGACCACCGAGTGCAAAGTAGAGTTTTAAATAGTTGTGTGGGTTGAAGACGAAGACGTCCTTCGTCTGGCTGACCCACTCGCCGTTCGTTCCATTGAAGGTAAAGGTCGCGACCGGCATGTTGTTCGCAAACAACGTCACTGGCATCTGCGCCAGTTCACCAGCATTCGAACGTGCCGTCAACGTGACCTGATACATCCCTGTCTCTTCCGCCGTGACAGCGAAGACATGACTACTTCCTGTCGTCGTCGTGACGTCCGTTAACGGGAAGGCATCCCCACTGACGAGGCGTTGGTGCGAGACGGCTTGATCTTCGAGCGTCTCTTCTTCGATCGGTGCCCCGAGGACCTCGACAGGTGACGCCGTTCCCATCACGCGATCCATGACCGGTGACCGGAGTAAGAACTGACAGATGTTCGCAGCACTCCGCAGTAACTCGGAACGTCGAAGTGTTCCGTCTGCGAGAGCCGTCAATGTATCATCCTCGAACGGATTCGTTCCCGGTTCGCCGACGACCATATAGAGATCGTTTTGCGAACGGACCATCGTCGCCGTTTGCTGCCGGTTTGCTTCCGTTCCTTCGGCGTTGATCTTCGCCCACCAGTCGGTCATGACGATTCCGTCAAAGCCCCACTCATCGCGCAAGATGCGTGTGTTCTGATCGTATAAGCCGGCAGTCCAGATGCCATTGACGGCACCGTACGTCGTCATGATCGAGTAGGCTTTCCCTTCCTTAACTGCCATCTCGAACCCTTTCAAGTACAACTCACGTAACGCCCGTTCTGATACGATCGAATCCAGATCATGCCGGTGGAACTCTTGGTTGTTGGCACTGAAGTGCTTCAACGTTCCCGTCACACCAACCCGGTGCATCCCGTCGAGCTGTGCCACGGCCATTTTTCCAGTCAGATACGAATCTTCCGAGAAATACTCGAAGTTCCGTCCGTTGAGTGGATGACGGTGGAGGTTCATCCCGGGTCCAAGCAACGTATCAATCTCGTTTTTCCGTAACTCAAGACCTGTCATCTCAAATAGATCGGCAATCAATGTCGTATTGAACGTCGAGGCAAGCAATGTTCCGTTCGGTAACGAGAAGGCTTTCGTCCCGATGTCCATCCGGATCCCAGACGGACCGTCCGCGCAGCAGCCTGCTGGAATGCCGAGTGCTTCGAGTTCTGTCGTCACGCCACCGAAGGCGCCCGCCGTTCCCGGAGTGACGCGCGGTGAGTTCATCCCTTCGCCCCGGACGATTACCCCGAGATCCGCATCCGTCAATTGATCGAGGAACGTCTCGAGCGTGACCCGTTCTTCTTTGACGTCGCGTAACTTCCAACCAGCATCTTCCGTCTGCGTCCGTTCAACAGGACGCTCCTGTTGACGACGTTGTTCCGGATCAATTGTCCGTAGTGGTGTTGTTTCATACGTCACCGTATATCCCGTTTCGGTCGCTTGCGGTTTGATGCGTTCAAACGCCGTCACCGGTGCCATGTTCTCCGTTAAGACGTCCGTGACGTCAAGCGTCTCGACAGAATGGCTTGCGACTGGAACCGCCGACCGGACGTCCGTTCCGAGATAAAGCTGATACGTGCCAGGTTCGATGACATAAGACGATTTATGCCCGGTGACACCACTATCGTCATAACTCGCAAATGAGGCGAACGGTACGACGAGTGTGAGAGATTCTTGCTCGCCTGGTGCGAGTTCTTTTGTCTTGCCGAACGTAACGAGTTGACGCGTCGGGTTTCCAAGTCGGCCTTGTGGTTTCTCGAGGTATCCTTGTACGACTTCCTTCCCGCTCGTCTGACCGGTATTCGTCACCGTCACCGTCACCGTCCAAGCATCAGCTGACGTCGTCACGTCTGTCGTCAGGTCGAACGACGTGTACGATAATCCGTACCCGAACGGATACAAGACCGCTTCCGGTGCGAACGTCTCGAAGTAACGGTACCCGACATAGATGTCTTCTTGATACAACGCGCGATCAGCATGACCGAAGTATGGTGTCGACGGATAATCATCGAGTGAACGAACGATCGTATCCGGTAGTTTCCCAGACGGCGAGACGCGGCCGAGCAAAAGATCACTCAGTCCAGTTCCGCCTTCCATTCCTCCTTGCCACGCGTAGAGAATAGCACTTGGCGTCGTCTCTTCGACCCAGCGCATATCGATGATATTCCCGACGTTCAAGACGACGACGGTCTGTTTGAAGTGTGTCGTCACGAGTCGGAGCATCTCCTGTTCCGTCTCCGTTAAAAAATAACTCCCTGGATCCGCTGTATTGTCGCGGTCTTCCCCAGCCGTACGACCAATCATGATCAAGGCAACATCGGAGTCAAGCGCTGCTTGCTGAACGAGTGTCGCGTCAATCGGCATCTCTTCTTGCGACCACGGTTCGGCTGCCCAGCCTTCACCTTGGTCAAACGGATGGTCTTCAAGCCATGTCTCGTACGCCTTGAGGACGTCTGCATTCAGCGTCACGTCTTCGCGTAGCATATCGAGCGGACTGACGACGTTCGTAACGTTGACCATTCCGCCTGATCCTGTACCACTTTTATAGTAGTTGAACTGATTACGTCCGAAGACAGCGACCGTCGATGCAGGTTGCAACGGGAGCACACCATCATTGTGTAAGAGGACCGCCCCTTCCGCGACGGTTTGTCGTGCGAGTTTTGTATAGGCTTGCCAATCGAGTGTGTATGTCATGCGTCATCCACCTTTGTTAGTTAGTTTGAGAAAAGAGTCGTTTTAAGTCCTTCGCGATTTCGTCTAAGCTGTCTTCGGCTTGCGGATACAGACCGAGTTTATCAAGAAAAGCATGTTCCATCCCCCGGTACTGGAGATAGCGGGTCTTGACGCCCGCGCGCGCGAGCTTTTTCGCATACGCTTCCCCTTCAAGACGTAAGTAATCAAACTCTCCTGTAATGACGAGTGCCTCTGGTAGATCATCGAGCGTCGCGAACAACGGTGAAATCCGTCGATCCTTCGAATCACTTGCTTGAACGTACCATTGCTCGAGGACACCTTCTTCATCTTGAAGCGACAAAATGATCCGTTCGAGGAACTGCGGTTCCGTTTGTCGGTCATACGCTTCAAGCGTCCAGTCATATTCCGAATTCGGATGTTCCCCGACATTGACGACTGGATAATACAAGACTTGATAGCGGATATACGGCGTCGGACGCTCGCGGTCGAGCAAACAACAGACCGTCGCCAAGTTCCCACCGGCACTATCACCGGCGACAGCGATCGCACCTGGATCAATCTCAAGTCGATCAGCGTGTTCGACTGCCCAATCGATCGCTGCATGACAATCTTCAAGCCCTGTCGGAAACGGATGCTCTGGCGCCAATCGATAACCGACCGACAAGACGGCGACGTTCCCTTTATCGGCTAATGCCTTACAGGGGTTCTCGACCGTCTCGAGCGTGCCACCGAAAAAACCACCGCCATGGAAATAGACGACGAGCGGGAGCGGACGCGCCGCTTCCGGACGATACAGCCGTGCTTCGATCGTGGTACCAGGTCTTGGGATCGCGAGGACGTCCGTTGAAATCTGCCGTGTCGACACGTCTTCGTTGTCCCACCCCATGCCGGCACGTGCCAGTTCGACTGGCGACGCCCCTTCTGGAATCGAGACCGATGGACGCTGCGTGAGGACGACCTCACGGACACGCGGATCGAGTGTCCCTGGAGTCGAGACGTCGGGAATCGGCTTATCGACGATTTCGAGTCCGTCTTGATGGATGGATGAACGATTTCGTAACGTTCGCAGTAAATCTTGCATCGAGGCGGTAGACAAATGGATCGCTTCCTTTCTGGTTAAACCGTTATCGAAAGCGCTTTCGATAACCGCTAAAAAAATTTCGAATGCCTCTTTTCCAAAAAAGAGACCGCTTACATCACAATATACCTGTCTTTGATAGGAGAAGCAAATGTTTCACCTAAAAAAATCAGCGCAGTCGCCTGCGCTGGTCCTCATCGTAATTGTTCTTGTGAAACGATCGTAAATCCATCGATGACCGTGTCTTCCTCGACCTCGATCAACAGGCAGCGTTTCCCTTGATAGTTGACTTGTTTGACGTACTTCAAGTCTTGCGGACTGATCGCGATGTTTGCGACCTTCGTATTGATTTTAATCGATTTCGCTTCATAGTTCGGGACGATGTTACTCGCCTTCATCTCGTACGTCGGATCGTCAACGACCGTCTTGAACGCCCGTTCGACCTGCTCCGTGCTGACGTCTTCGACACCGCTTGCCTTGAGGACACGTTCGACTTCCTGAACGTCGAGCATTGGCACTTCTTCCTCATCTTGATCCTCTTCGACGACGATCAACTGATTGATGTTTTCATAGACACCGGCTAACGTCTTCGTATCCATCGATTCACCAACGACCGATTTGACGATTTCCTCGAAGATCGCTTTATCCTCATCTGCTGTGACGATCGGTTGACCGTTCAAGACATTTTCAAGGAAGCCGAAATCCGGTTTATTCGGCTTACCTGCCGCATACAAGACATGATTGACGTCTGCCGCATTGTCGGTGAAGGTCGGGAAGAGAAATCCACCGATCGGCGACGCCAGTTTGATGACCGGATTGATGAACAAGTTCGACTTGAATTCGCGTTCAACGAAATCAAAGACGAGCGATTGTTTCGGTAACTCCGTTAAGTTAAGACTACCGAGAATGAACGGCGTCGTATAGACGTCGTCATTCGGATCGATCTCCGTCTCGTCCGCTTGGCGCTTCGTCGTTTTATAGTATTGTCCGCGAATGAACGTGACGACGAGGTCATTCTCGTACTGGACGTCCTGAACCATCTTCAACGCCATCGTCTGCATCTGTTCGACCCAGTCCTCCGGCTCTTCCGCATACAGTCCTTCATAAAGAAGCTGTTGAGTATGACCCGTCTCCCCTTCTTCTGGATGCGTGAACTTGACCTCGAACAGCTTGACGTCGAGTTTTCCACCTAGTACCTTCTTGAAGTTCGCAAGGAACAGCTCCTGTTGCTCCGGATCAAGCAACGGAAACGGTCGGGCTTCCTCATGATAGATTTCGCTCGTCTCTTTTCGGATATAGACGTTGTAGATTTCATGGATTTTTAGTAAATCGGCATCCATCTTGAAGTGACGACGGATGTCGGCGATGTCTTTTTTATTCATGCATACCAGCTCCTCGAATCATTAAAATCCTGCTTCCTGAAAAGCGTACCATATGCGAGATGACC
>NZ_DJUM01000026.1:13651-25928 GCF_002440475.1 Exiguobacterium sp. UBA6282
TCTAGTTCTTTTGTGTTGAAATAACGTTGCGCTTCCGTCAACGTGCCACTTACGACTAAAAAGATACCGCACACGATCAACCATCCTCTGATTCGTTCGTTCATGATGTAGCCTCCTTTCTTCTCCACCTAAATCCTAACATCAGACCCTTGTATATAATGACAAAAATTTAATTTTTATAACATTTACACGATATTCATTTTCTCCTAAATGAGTGATGCCATACTAAAAATTGTGAAGGGTGTCTTCACATCATCTCGTCTCATACATAGGAGGAATGACACGTGTTCAAAGCCATCAAGTCCATCGTCATCACTGCACTCGTCTGCCTGACCGCTTTCCAGTTCGATACGACATCCGTTTCTGCACTCCCCTCAGGTATCTCTTCGAAAGCGACGGCCCAGTCTCAACTCGATGCCTTGACTGTTAAAACAGAAGGCAGCATGACCGGTTATTCGCGTGATTTGTTCCCGCACTGGAGCAGTCAAGGAGGCGGCTGTGATACACGACAAGTCGTCTTAAAACGTGACGCCGATTCATATGTCGGATCGTGCCCCGTCACATCCGGTTCTTGGTATAGTTACTATGACGGACTGACATTCACGAATCCATCTGACCTCGACATCGATCACGTCGTACCGCTTGCCGAAGCATGGCGCTCAGGAGCAAGCAGCTGGACGACGACGACACGTCAAGCATTCGCAAACGATTTGACAGGTCCACAATTGATTGCTGTCTCTGCGAGCTCGAACCGTTCAAAAGGGGATCAGGATCCGTCGACATGGAAGCCGACACGGGCAGGCGCGAGTTGTGCCTACTCGAAGATGTGGATCAATACGAAGAGCCGCTGGAACCTCAGCTTACAGTCGAGTGAAAAAACAGCCTTACAAACGATGTTGAACACATGTACATACTAAAAAGGAGTCGATTCGATGGAAACGAAAACCTCTACCTTTACCGCCACGCATGGCGTGATGACGCAAGAAGTCGGTGTCATCAGCGGTGAACTCGAACTCCGGACGACCTGTCAGGAGGATGGAACGTTGGAACTGAAGATTGCTTATGTCGGAGCGATAGACGTCTATACGTTACCCGGCAGTTATCGTGTCCATGACGTCCGGGATCATGACGTCATCCATCAGATGCTCGTCAATGTACTAGAGCGAACATAATGGAAACAGACGCTGTCCAAATTAATGGACGGCGTCTGTTTTCATTATGCATATTCAAAATCAGATTATCATTATTTACTAAAGCATACGTTTTATCTGACGTTCTATCCGGTATAGTGAGAACAACGTCATCATCCTTTCGGGAGGAATACTTCATGCGAAACGTTTTGATTCCAACCGGCGTCATCCTAAGTGGTCCAGGTCTCTACATGGCATTAGAGGGTCACGTGCCTGCATTACTCGTTACCGGTATCATCATGCTATTTGGTTGCGGTATCGGTATCATCACGAAAAAAAGTCGGAGTAATTTTCGTTCAGTCAGGAGAATAACTATGATTCAACAATTCACGAATGAACAGCACTCACACGATATGATTGGCGGGTTTATAGCCAAGTCTACCGACCCAATCCTCGCCCACGTCAATCCATCACGTTTACAAGACAACGATCTTGTACTATTGATTCAAGCTGATCAATCGATTGTTGTCTCTTTCGCTAATTCACAAGATCAATCAGGTTGGACGCCACTATCACGAGAGCAGATTCATCAATCAAAAAGTCTACTCGCACCTAAGACGTGCTACTTTAAAATTACGCACGGTGAATATGCCGGAACCTATTTGATTTCACCAGATTTGATTGTGAATGATCAATTCAAGAGTGAGAAAGATTATTTAGAAGTTCTAACATCAACAACGAATAAGTGACTCATAAATGTTTTATCAAGACGATTTCGTCTTTAATCGAAACTCCCTTTTCATTGTACAACGGAATTTCCGGTTTTATTTTGCGTGCAAGTTCTACAGCATTCGGAATCACCTGCGATATTGTATATCCCCGATGTTGATAGAAACGTATCGCACGTTCATTGTCGTTTGTCGTAACGAGCGTCAGCAAGTTGCATTGTTGCTGTGTTGCCTTTTCTTCTACCATTTGCATCAATTGTGAACCGATTCCTTTATTTTCTTCAAGACTATCCAGTGAAATGATTTCGCACGTCTGTGAAGTAATATGATAGGTGATTAGTCCAATGATTTCATGATCATTATTCGTAACATAAAATCCATCCAACAGACTGCAATCATGAACACCTGTTGACGTTACCATTTGTGAACTGCCCCAGTGCACAGTAAAAAAGTCTTTAATCTGACTACGTGTTTTCTGTTCTATAATCTGAATAACCATTATGTATACCTTTCATTTATATTTATTATGTTAATTGTGATATAAGGGTTAATCTTATTATTTAAAAAAGACCACCTCGAGTATCAGTTACTACACTTAAGGCGGTCATCTAAATACTGTTTATTTATGATAAGGCTCTCCGTATCACATCTAAATGAGGTTTTTAGTGTACTGTTCGGTTACTGATTGCAGTTTTCTTTTTGTATTACATACAAATTTACCGGGTTTCCGGGTCCTTTACCTCAAGGCTACCTTACGAATACTTTTAACTTAATATTCTTTTCTTGGAGAGACTAACATGCTTAAACCGCGCTCTTCGCCATAGTCCCACATCTTAATCCATGGATACGTATTAGGTGGTAAATGAAAAACACGCTCTTCCATAGGCTGAATCGTACTCATGTCACAACGCGTTCCATGCTCCTCAGTAGCAGGATGCAAACTTACTTCTCGTCCAGTATCATTAAAGTAAATAAATTTCATGTATAATCGCTCCTTACTCTAATTTTAATTTTGAAAGACCACTTGATACACTTTGAAATGGAGGTGTTTTCTTGGAACAAGAAATTAATTTGTATGTTGATGATTTAAGGGACTGTCCAAAAGATTTTACAATAGCTCGTAACGTAGAAGACGCTATTTTTTTCCTGAAAAATTATGATGTTAACATTTTATCATTAGATCATGACTTAGGTGAGGATGAGAATGGAAATCTTTTACCTACTGGATACGACCTCGTCAAAATCTTTTGCGAGAAAGGCTACCACGCAAAGAAAATTTATATTCATACTGACAACGGTCCAGGGCGCGATAATATGTTTTATACGCTGAAAGCGGCTTTGAAACGAGGTTTTATTAAGTCAGACATCGAGATATATCATTACTCCATAACAGTTAACAAATATTCTGGCTAAAATGATTTTTTTACTATGAGAATTGACTACTATTAATTCTTCAATAGCCATAATAAACGCGTAAAGGACGATATAAACGACTTTCGTTGTATAAAAGTATATTTGAACACAACATTCATAAAAGCTCGTTTAAGCACCCTATCTGTTGCTTATAACTACTTTTATATTTCAGGTTGTCAAACGATATTCAGTAATAGAGAAAAAGGTGGAGGCGACCCGTCAGGGTCATCTCCACCTTTGTTCGAAAAGAAACGGATAACATCTTCATTTATTTTGATTTGGATGGTCTCAATTTCTCGTGTTGCATCAATAGTGATTTCTTCGACTAGAATACGCACTAGCCGCTTCTGTTGTTCCACGGTTAGTGCTTTGTCGTAAAGCTCCATAAAGTTATTCAGAACGTTTTCTACGACATCAACGTCAACTTTAAGCCGACTTTGATCAAGGAGTTGTCGTTCAATTTGAAATAACTCGTTCTTCAACGATTCTATGTCAACGTCACTCGCTTCTAAGCGCTTTTGCACCTCGATTTTTTTAATCATTCCGTCTTCATAAAGACTGAATGTTTTTTCCCGCTTTCTTTCTACACTTTCAAGGCGACTCACTAAATGAGCATGACGCTTTTGTAGTGGCTGTATTTCTTGTTTCGCATTCTTGTTTACTGCTTCAATTAAACCTTTTAAAAGTGATAGATCGCTCAACAGTTCTCTAATCCGATTGATCACGTAAGGGTTCGCTTTATCGACTCGAACCCCATTAGAACTACATACTGATGAACCTTTGTTCTTCCATTGTCCGCAGGCATAATACTCAAGTACGCGCTTTTCACCGTTCGTTCGTTTATTCGTCGTTCGTGAAAGGACCATTCCCGCGCCACATTGTGGACATTTCATGATACCAGTAAGCAGATAGCTTCCGGAATGAACCCTGTTAGGTGTTCGGCTACGTCCCTTCAACAGCTCCTGTGTTCTTTTCCATGTCTGCTCATCTATGATTGGGTCGTGGATTCCTCTGACGAGAACTGGATCTGGATTGATGTTTTTTCGTCGCTTTGTAGACCATTCTTGTCGGACGTTATAACGAATGTAACCCGCATAGAGTGGATTCATCAGGATGGTCTTAACTCCATTAATAGAGTGCTCTCGTTTATGCTTAGTCTTGTGACCTTCATGATTTAATCGATTGGCGATAGTCTTGTATCCATCGCCTTGATTATAAAGATTGAAAATTTTGCGGACAACCTCTGCCTCGGCGGGATTAATTTCTAAAAGCGTATCTCCCCGTTTACGCATCGTGTCACGTACTTTGATGATGTCGTAACCGTATACAACACCCCCATTCCAGCGACCGCTCTGAGCACGCTCAATCATCCCCATTTTTACGTTCTCTGCAATATTTTTCCGCTCGAACTCGGAAACAGCAGCCATGATATGAAACTGAAAGCTACCTTGAGGAGTATTGGTGTCGATATTATCCGTATGCGAATAAAATTCGACATTGTATAACTTTAATGAATCAACGATGTTTAGCATATCCGTTATTCTTCGAGAGAGACGATTCATCTTCCAAACCAACACAATGTCGAGTCTTCTTTCCTCGACAGCTTGAAGCATCGCCTGAAGTCCTGGACGGTTCACGATGTCCTTTCCACTGATCCCGCGATCAACAAATTCCTCAACGAGTTCAAAGCCTTTTTCATCACATATATTCCGAAGGATTTTTAATTGAGCATCGATGGAATACCCTTCATCTGCTTGTTCGACCGTGGAAACGCGGGCGTAGATTGCCGCGCGCTTTCCAGTTGTCGAAGTGAAACCTGTTTTCGTATATGATTGCTGAAATTCAGAGATAATACCTCCTAAAGAGTTAGTCAATTTTCATCTCCGCCTCTCGATTAGCTTGTTGATACAACACCATATGCTTAAGAATGACGGTTAGTTCGTTCGCTTGGGTATCCATGTGCATGTTTTATTCGCTCCTTAAATATCTTCATGACCTTGTGGTGGGAATTCTAAATCCTTAAAAAGTTCACTCGATTCATCATCATTTGATCGTTTAGAAACTATTCGCGCTTCAGAAGTAGATGACGTACTTCTAGATGGAGTTAGTTGAGAACGAAGTAGAGAAGGTTGTTCACCGGAGGATTCTTGCAGATACTCATCGAAAGTGCCTCGCTCAAAAATGACGCAATATCCTGTTAAGCGGTGGTTAGATAGTCCTTTCGCCCTCGCTGTAAGGCGATCTTCTTCTGCCTTGATTAACTTTTTTTCACGCCACTCTTTTAGGACAATCCGAGGGCTTGTGTAACCCTTCTCTCGTAAGAAGGACTCCATAACGTCTTTTAAAATGAAAACTTCATCATTTTGGTACGGACCTTGCTTAACGACTTTACCGAACGTTTGAGGTCCACTTGGTAAGTAGTCTAGATACTTAAATTTGCGTATATTTTTGACAATATAGTTTTTAAGTTCAGCGTAAGCTGTGTCTGATAGATTGATGCTATCTAGTTGAGATTTAAAAACTTCTAACAAAAAGTTACGAAATTCAGATCTTTCAGCCTCCCCATAAGATCCAAGCCCGCTTTTATAAGCTAAATTGATGGCTAATTCAAGCGTCGCAAACATTGGCGAGAGCCGATTCACATAGTTACTTTGGATTCCGACTTCTTGTTCATACTCGGACCGGATTCCCTCCCACATCTTCATAATCTTTTCTGGATGATAATTAAGCAGTTTCTCTGCAAAGACCGGTCCAAGCAATCCATGATGTTGTTGAACGAGTTTTGCGATATCCTCCGCTACTTCACGCGATGGCATAAAAGAAACATCTGTCACTTCAATTGCCCGAACCGACAAACCAGCGTTCTGAACATTACGTCCTCGACGGTCTAAGTTTTTTAGACTTTGTTCCCCTGTCGATACGCAGATAGTCGCAAAATTAGATCTTTCACGCTGTCCGGCATTGCGATTCAATCGTCCTCGTTCTTCGCCATCAGAAAATTGATAGATGAATTCAGAGGCATCTCTTGATGCCATCGAAGATTCATCGAAAAGGACAGCAAGACCATAATTGTTCTCGATAACTTTTAATAGAGCGTTCAACGTCCAATTCCATGCAGCCTTCAAAGGACTCTCGAACGGATTCCCACTGACACTTACTGCTAAACGAGCTGCAGTCGTCTTTCCGGTAGAGCTGTTTCCATGAAAATGAATGATATAGTTTAACAAATCCGGCTTAAATAACTTGAGATAACCATGCAACATGGAGGAGTATCCTATTCCCAAAGCAAACTTAATTTCATTATGCTTTAGTAATGGTTGAAGACTAGTCACTAGACTTTCGATGTCACCTTTGGGTCTCAAAGCTAATTCATAGGTACTGCTCACATCACTTTCTCGTACTAAAACAGTGCCATCAGATTTACGCTCATATTCCTGATTGTAGTGATTAAACAGGATAGAGGAATCAATCTCATGAGTTTTGCGTTCACTTCTAAAACCAATATGATTATGAATCGCTTGGAAACTCATTTCACTCATAAGTAGCATTATATAATGAGCAAGCTGTGGTTTATTTCCAAGAGCTAGGTTGACGCCAACTCCTAGTTTAGTTAGTTTAGCAGCGATGCCCTCGTTTATTTCTGATGAAGAAATCTCTGTCTCAAACCATTCTTCATGTAGACGGTAAGCAATCCGAACCATTAAATCTCCCTCTGTACTATTTCGCTTAACATTTACTACATAGAGAGGCGTACATAATCGCTTAGGAGAACGATTGAATGTCTTTTCTTTTTTGTCGTAGTACATCGAATAGACCCCATTTGAGTCCAACACAAATTCTGGTCCATCATTTGATGCAAGTTCATGGTTACCTTCTTCAAAAATTTGCACATAGTTAAGTTTAGATTCGACTACCAAAGTTGCTTCTTCTGACGAGTTTTTCATGCCTTATTTTCCTCCTTAATAAATAACTTCAATTTGCTTACTAAATATGCATAGCATCCTCAATCTTCTGAGTGAGGAGACTGTATAGATGCTAGAACTTCGACTTCTATACAAACAGTAGTAGACATTAAACCAGAAGAGCATTCAGTTACTTTCGTTTCCAGCGTATAAATATCACGCCGCATTAATTCAGATAATTCGGAAATTTCTTCAAACACTCCATCTAGCTCAAGAACTTCTTTTAACTGTTCCTCCATTTCTCTACTAAGGATTTGAGTCTCAAAGCCCTCTAAGTTAAGATCCATATAACTTACTTTTTTCGATTTAGAGTTATTTGTTTCATAAAAAATTTTCTCTTCAACACAATCTAAATTTGTATTGATGTTTTTCTCATTACTTTGATTTTGTACATTTAACATCTTCATTCTCCTTTTTTAATACCGTATTTTGTGGGGCGTAGGAGAACTATAAACAATATATATTGATTTGAAAAGCCTTCATAAATTTCCATAAAACGATCTTTCTACTACCCTGCTTCTAACTAAAAAAATTCGAAAAATCTTAAGTGTACGTTGCTCCTAGCTAAAAAAAATCAGAAATAAATTGAATTTTTTTATTTCACGTTCACAATTTGGACACATTAACGTTTTTTATTTATAAATCGCAAATTATAAAAAAATCATCCATAAAACTTTATTCCAAAAGTTTTATGGATGATTTTTTATTTTAGTATTTTTATCGAAACTATAATCTTAACAATTAATTTTGCAGGAAAGTTTAACATGCTTATCCCTCTGTTAACTTCAAGTAATATGAGAGATAGAGAGCGACCATGTTACGATCTTCGTTGGGCAACTGATTTAGTACCCGTCGAACAATAGATTCATCAATGGTTGCTCCATTAGAAATGTATTCTTCCATCAAAAGATCCTTCATTGCTTCTTCATCCCATACGCTGTCTGAGTCTGCATTAATCCATGAATCTGACTTACAATACACTTCTTCACCATCAATCCAAATCCGTTGATACTCACTCATTACTTATTCCCCCTCGATTAATTGAATTATTTTTAATTCATCACAGTAGTATGCGACCAGGCAAGTTCTATGATTATCACGAATAAGATGAATCATATATTTTTTATACAGATACGTTTCTAGCAGGACCCGATTTCCCGTTTCTTTTACGATATTATCTGGTAGAAAAGACAAATCCAGTTCCTCNNTTAATGCTTCACTAACAATCTGATCTGACCACTCTTCATTTGAATCTTCCATGTATATAAGCGCACGTTCAATAATCGTTCTAGCATTCATCAGCAGTACCCTCGTTCTTTGAATGAGACATATCCTTCTGTACCGATAATAAAATGATCGAGCAAAGGAATTCCGATTAAATCTCCAGCCTGTGCCAAACGATCTGTAACCGACACATCTTCTCTACTAGGTTCACAGTCATCAGATGGATGGTTGTGACAGACCATAATATACGCTGAGTTCGATAAGATAGCAGACTTGAAAACTTCACGAGGATGAACGATTGAAGCATTTAGCGAGCCGATATGGACCGTTTCTAGCATGACTGGCTCATTCTTAGTATTCAGCCCCATTAATACAAAGTGCTCCCGGTCTAGGTCACCCATATAATCACGGAACAAAGAAGCCGCATCACCTGGAGAGGTGATGCGGCTTTTAGCATAAATTATTGATTTTTCTCTTACCAACTTTAATGTGACAATTGAGATACGTTTTTTGGACTCATTGCTCATCATTTTACCTCCTCGAGTATACATTCAAGGAAATAATATATATTTAAAACTAGGCTTTGTTTTAGATAATGATTATTAGAACATTTTTAATTGGAGAGCTGAAGATTCTAAATTCTCATCTTTTTTTAATTTTGATAAGAATTGAGCAATCGGCATTGCAATTGATTTAGCTAACATTACTGGCACTGCATTGCCGATTTGCTTATATTGCTTATCTACTAAACCATTACCAGAAATATTTTGATTTTTTCCTGAGCTAAATTCAAACCAATCAGGGAAAGTTTGAATTCTTGATACTTCTTTTACGGAAAGTCTTCTATTCTCCCCTATTAAATTCCATTTATCAGCTGAAACCTTTTCCATAGGCATTCCACCAGGATGAAGTGGTGCTTGTCTTCCAGAAGCTTGTATTGTAAAACTAACATCATCCCATGTTTTTTTACGATTCCGCGATAAGTACATCGGTGAAAAGTCACCTATATGGAAGGGACCAGGATTTTCTTTGAGATCCTTAATCGCATCTCTTAACGTTACATATGGAATTAATTTAGGTGCGACTCCATGAGTAGGTGAAGGCAATTCATATTTATAATCATATTTTTCTTCGATTTTTTCTTTATGAACACCAATTAAAAAAACTCGATCTCTAGATTGGGGAACACCGTAGTCTTTTGCGTTTACCAAATATGGTGTAACCGTATATCCAGCAGATGAAAAGTCTTCAACAATCTGTCTAAGGACTTCTCCCTTCCCTAGCGTCATCATTCCTTTCACATTTTCAGCCACAAAGAATTCAGGTTGTGTTTGTAAAAGCGCTCTAATAAAGTGAATATACAAAAAGTTTCTTTCATCATCTATTAGTCGAGGACCTGCTTCAGAAAATCCAGGACAAGGGAATCCTCCGAGCATCAAGTTACATATTGGAAAATGACTGACTTTACGAATATCTTTTTGGTGTTGTATCACATGATTAGGAAAGTTTTGAGCATAAGATTCATTAGCCTCTTTAAATAAGTCATTAGTATAAACGGTGTGGAATATACTCTTTGATCTCTCATTATTATAAGCTTCTTTATTCTTAAAAGCTTTAAGTGCATTATCTTCTCCAATTTCTGAAATCAAACCAGCTAATTCAAATCCCAAATCAAGACCACCACAACCAGAAAAGAGACCTACAACATTAATTTTTTCTTTGTTGTATTTAAGATTTTCTAACATTAGTTCATCAGCTTTATCATAAGGAATTTGATTATTTTCTCTTTGTATTTTTTCTATTAAGATTGCTTTAACTTGATCATCAGATAAGTTAATAGCAGGCTTAAATAGACTTCTACCTTTTTTAGGAACAGCATTAATTTCAACTTCCATTTAATCACCTTTTTCTCAAAAAATAACACAATAATTCAGTTTAAATAGCTTATACTAATCATATCATGGTTTATAAATAGCTTAAATATTACTGACTTATTTTTCATCGTGTAGTATACAAAACAACCATATTGTTAATAGTTTTTTAGTGAAGTTAATACTTTCTTCTCTCAATTTAGTCACAACTAGCAAAATATTTTATAATTAGAAAAGGTGGACACATTAATGAATTATATTCAATCCGAAAATCAAATTGTAAGTTTATTTCCTGTAGGGTCCAGCTTTATTTACGACAGTCAATCGTATATCACACTAACAAGTGGAAAGCCCTTAGTCGCAAGAGGCGAACCAAAATGTGATATATATGTTTTGGCACGAACAGAAGATACTTCTGAAACTAAAGAATTTAAAATTTCCTATAAAAAAATCAATGCTGATTTTCTTGAGAATAAAATGTCTGATACGAGAGCACTACAAATATTTGGTGCTGATTGGAGTAATCGAATACAAAGATTTACTAATTCTATACAACAAGCATTTGAAGAGCGGACTCTTATTTCTTATACTAATTCTGGAGCAAGAACAAGAGCAGGTTCTATTTTACTAGGATGGAAATTTGAAATTTTAAATAAACCCGGTGGAGAACTGTCATCAGAAATTTATTTACATCCTCGCGAAATTCTAGAAGTATATGCAGGACGTCTGTTGGGTGAAGAAAAAAGGAATGCTTTGGTAAATGGTAGAATAATTCCAAATTCCGGAGTAGCAGACTATATCTTAATTGGAGATTGTGAATCATATTTAAATCCACAAGATGTTATTGATAATATGCTTCCGATAGAAGAATATGCTGTAGCAAATCCAAGGTTATTCTTTGCGTGTAAAGCGCATAATTATAATACATTTAGAGAAAAGATGGATGGTAACCGTTATCTTTCAGTTTACGTGGATTGGACTATAGTACATGAAAGATTGACACCTACTTTAGTTTTTAATGAGCCATTGATTACAAGAGCTAATTCTGTTAAAGATCGACTTCTAGAAAGCTTATCTATGATAAATGCAGTTAATACAGAACAATTAAATGAAAACAATGTATCTCCAATAAGATATATTAGAAGATAAAAAATGACTGAGTCAATCTCAGTCATTTTTTATCTTCTGAAAACCTCATTTATTTATGGTACGGTTCATTCCGATTAATCCGGTACGCCCGATAAATCTGTTCACAGAGAATCATCTTCATCAATTGATGCGGGAATGTCATCTTTGAGAACGAGATTGTATCATTCGCACGTTGCATCACTTCTGGTGCAAGACCGAGTGATCCGCCGATGACGAAAGCAATCTTGCTCTTGCCGTATGTCGCGAATTGATCGAGTTCTTTTGCAAACTGTTCACTCGTCCGTTGTTTTCCTTCAATAGCAAGTGCAAGGACATGAACGTCCGGTCCAATTTTCGCTAAAATCCGTTCGCCCTCTTTTTTCTTTACTTGCGCCATCTCCGCTTCACTCAACTGCTCCGGTGCCTTTTCGTCCGCGACCTCGATTTCTTGGATCGAACAGTAGGCGCCAAGACGCTTCGTATATTCGGCGATGCCTTGCTTCAAATACTTCTCTTTTAGCTTTCCGACCGTAATGATGGTAATTTGCATCTTTTTTCTCGCTTTCTGACAGAAAATTCAGGAGTTATCCACAGAGTTATCCACAAATCCACATGTTGATATTTATTTTTTGCTTGACACAAGATATGTTGCCGGTGCCTCGCAGTATTCACACGTGATGTTTTTTTCTGGATTTAGCTGATCGAGAATCGGGTATTGTTCTGTTTCATCTACGATTTCGTCAAGTGCGAGCTCAACATGTTCTAAACAAACGTACTTATCCACAGGTGGTCTCCTCCTTTCACTTATCCACATTTATCCG
>NZ_DJUM01000026.1:25962-45329 GCF_002440475.1 Exiguobacterium sp. UBA6282
TCACTCAAAAAAACCATCCACAGGTCGGACCTGTGGATGGTTTTTCAAGTGATGCCTTACTGAACGGTTGGTGACTGAGCCGACAACTTCACATCTGCTGTCTGTTTTTCACCGCCTCGGTAGAACGTGACTTTGACTGTTTCACCGACTTTTGCATCCCGGTACAGTACACTTTTTAAATCGGCGAACGATGCAATTGCTTTTCCGTTGATCTCAACGATGATATCGTTTGCCTTCATTCCCGCTTTTTCGGCTCCGCTGTTACGTGTCAGACCGACGACGACGATTCCTTTCGTGACATCATCCGGTAATTTCAGACGATCTTCGCGATATCCGCTTGGGAATTCCTGCACGTCACGAATCTGAATCCCGAGCTGTGGACGAACGACTTCACCGTTTTGCTCGAGATCACGCATGATTGGTAACGCTTCGTTGATTGGAATCGCAAATCCGACTCCTTCGACACTTGCTTCCGCAATCTTCATCGAGTTGATCCCGATCAATTGACCGGCTGTATTGATGAGCGCTCCACCCGAGTTCCCCGGGTTGATCGCTGCATCGGTTTGGATGACTTCCGTATTAAAGTCTTGCTGTCCATCTTTGTTCGTATCAACTGGAACCGTCCGTTCCTGCGCACTGATGACACCGCGCGTGACGGAGTTCGCGAAGATTCCGAGTGGGTTTCCGATCGCAAGCACCGTTTCACCGGCACGTAACGTATCCGAATCCCCCAGTTTTGCGACTTGTGTCACTTTCGATGAATCAATCGACAGGACCGCTAAATCGTACGTCGGATCTTCGCCGAGGACTTTTGCCTCGAGTGCTGTTCCGTCGGATAACGTGACAGACAAGCGACTTGCCCCTTCAACTACATGATAGTTCGTGACGACGTAGGCTTTATTGCCGTCTTTTTTATAGATGACGCCGGACCCTGCACCCGTTTCCTGATCGGTTCCTTGAAACGAGCTCTGAAGGTTCGTTACGCTCACGACGGCTTCCTTCGTCTTACCGACCGCACCGACGATATCGGCTTCATCCTCGGTCGTCTGTGTCGCGGTCTGTTCCGTTGCCGTCGACGAAACCGGAGTCGGACTCGTCATCTCATCACGAACGAACGGCCACGCGATGAGGGCAATCAACAAGGCTCCGACGATTCCACCGATCAGACCGACGAAAAAGGCTTTTCCGGCACCGCGACGACGCGGCGGTTCTGGTTGTTCTTCATATGGTTCACGATAAGGGCTGACCGGTTCGCTCGTTGCCGGCTGACGGGGCGGGAAGCCGCTCTCATCGGATGACTGTTCGTATCGTTCGAATTCGTTCCGTGGTTCTTCCGGTCGATCCATCGACATACGCCTCCTTTATGACTCTCTTTACACAAGTATACCCCCATCACGTGGCAAGTGAGCCAAATGTGGGGGTCTTTTGAGCATATTCAGTAATTTCCCATAATCAAAGCTTCAGGAGCGGCGTCGGAATGACCGGATCCGTGTCGAGAAGCTGAATCTTACTCAGATCGACGTCACGGCTTGCGAGCGTCTGGGAGACACTCATCCGGGCGAGTTCCTTCATGTTGTTATCCTTGCTCAAATGGGCCATGTGGATCCGTTTCGTCCGGTCGTCAAGGACCTCGCTCATCGCGATCGCAGCGTCCTCGTTCGAGACGTGTCCGTAGTCGCCGAGGATCCGCCGCTTGACGCTCCACGGATAATGTCCCATCTGGAGCATACCGATATCGTGGTTCGCTTCGAAGATATAGGCATCGGCGCCCCGAATGACACCTTTCATCCGGTCCGAGACGTATCCGGTATCGGTGATGTGTGCCAATCGTTTTCCTTCATGCGCGAACTGGAAGAACATCGGATCCGCTGCATCGTGACTGACGTTGAACGATTCGACCTCGATGTCACCGAACTGCTTGACCTCTCCGACTTCCCAGAGGAACTTCAGCGCCGGATCGATCTTACCAATCTTCGCTTCCATCGCCGCCCATGTCTTTTCATTGGCATAGAGCGGGATGTTGTACTTGCGTGCCATGATGCCGACGCCTTTGATATGGTCGGAGTGCTCATGGGTGACGAACAGACCGTCGATACCCTGCGGCGACCGGTCGATCTGGTCGAACAAGGCGAGCATCGCCTTGCCGGTCAGTCCGGCGTCGACGAGCAAACGGGTCTGTTCACTTTCGATATAGAGGGCGTTCCCCGTCGAGCCACTGGCCATGACGCTGTAGTGTAGGCTCATCGTGCATTCCTCATTTCTCTGAGACTGTATCCAATCGTTCGACGGTCTGGACACCGCCGTCAATCGCATTGACGAAGTAGACTTCCTCGTTGTCGAGCTCGATTTGCCACGTCGGCGGCAGGATTTGAACGGATTCCGTGCCTTCCGTGACGAGACAGAAATATCCGAGCTTATGACTCGTCAACCGTTTCGATGCTGGGAACAAACCTTGCTCCGACAACTGGACGATCGCTTCACTTGCCGATAACAACGTCACATCCTGTGCTTGCCGGACGACCTTGTTCAAGTGGCGTTGCTTATAGCTGACGATTTCCTTCGCATCGTTGAGTTGCAAGACGAGCAGGGACGGTCCGATCATCGCATCGTCCTCACGCGACTGCTGTGGTGTCGAATAGAGCGGCT
Organism: Exiguobacterium sp. UBA6282; assembly: GCF_002440475.1. Classification (NCBI taxonomy): domain Bacteria; kingdom Bacillati; phylum Bacillota; class Bacilli; order Caryophanales; genus Exiguobacterium; species Exiguobacterium sp. UBA6282. Next base: position 28,609 of record NZ_DJUM01000026.1, read on the forward strand.
GTCCCTTATACGTCTGAACGAATGTCATCTCCTGATACTTACTATCATACTTCCAAAATGTATATTCGGCACCATACCGAACGGACGCTTGAACGAACGATGAAGCGGAATCCCGCATCGTCTTCGTTTCGAGTCGATACGGTTTCGTCAACCGGACCGACCACTCGACATCATTCTTGACGGAGGCGACTGCATCTTGAATCGGTGAACTCGCAAGTGGTGCCAGCGTCCGCGCATCGACTTCAGCCGTCAAATAACCAATGTCTCGCGTGACAGGTTGCAGTTTCTTCTCATCGATGTGACGATCCTTCAAGATCGACTTCCCGGTCGCACTCGTCGCGACGATCCGCGGCTCGACCATCCGGTCCATCAATTGAATGGCAAGGTAGACGTTCAGGATCAAAAAGGTCAGCATCAATAAGGTCTTCGCTTTACTCCAGTCCATTCGTCCTCACCCCTCATTCCCGACAGCTTGATTGATCGATTGCCAAACCCCATCGACCTTGATGAACCACGTCGGCTCAAAGACAGCGTAGCGGCTCGTTGAAATTTTATACGTCATCTCATATCCGACCCGGATCCCACTGATTTCTTTTAAGAGATCGGCGCGTCTTAGACGTTCAAGAACCGTTTCGACAGCCGGCACCGTCTCTTCCCGAAGGATCAACTTCCGCTTTGCTCGAAGCATGCTGCGGCTGAGCGACCGGACTTGATTTTCTTCATACATGATTTTCAGTGTCGCGAGATCGAACTTCGTCTGTTCGAGCAACGGACCGCTCTCCCCGAACACCGGATACCGGTTCAAGTACAACCGGAACGTCGCCGTCTGTTCCTCGCCCTTCTTACTCATCTGATCGAAGTAATAGCGGAAACCACTCCGTTGCGTCTCTTGATCCAGCCAGCCTCCATGAATGTTGACGTAGCTAACGAGCGTGCTGTAATCAACGGTCGAGCTTTGGGTGTTCGGCGATAACGTGTTGAAGCGATAGACATTGTAGTTTCGGTCGTACGTCGAGACGCTGACGCCATCCGTCAAGACGTCGAGATCATCGCGACTCTTGATTTGCTGGACGTTCGAATTTTCGGCAAAGAAGGCACTCCGGATGCGATCGAGTGGTTGCGGCGATTGCCCGACCTCGTCATAAACGAAGACTTGTTCCAGCCGTGTCGTACCACTCGCGACATACGTATAATCGCCCCCTTTGAGTTCGACGCGCGTCATCGGTTTTTTCTTATCGTACGCGAACAGTCGTTTCAGAACCGTCTCATCGCCGACGAGTTTAAAGTCCTTTAGGCGCCCCGTCGCCGACTCAAGACGGAGAATCGGACCATCGTAATCGAGGAGATAGAGCCGTTTGATCGGTTCTGAGAACGCGATCTGTTTTTCTCCGAGTAACTCCTCAAGCATCGTTGCGCTGATCGGTGTCGGAAAAATCATCTCGACGCTCCGCTCGCCGACCGGGATGTTCTTTGCTTTATCCGTCAGGACAAGGACCCCGATATTGAACGATGCACCGATCCGGTTGAGGAAGGTCCGCCCGATGATTTGCGTTTGGTACGTCCCTTCCTGATCCGAATAGACAAGTAATTCCGGATTAATCAGCTGGTTGCTTTCAATCGTCTTTGAGGCATCGATCTCGTTGAACGAGACTTGTTCCCGCTCGATCGATTCACTGCTTGGATGATAGGTCCAGAGCATCGCTGTCTGAGCGATCGAACCGGCGACGAGCAGGACGAGTAACAGCGAACTCCAGTGTTGTTTCTTCATCCGGCATCCACCTCTTCGATCACCTCATACGGAAGCGTGAAGTAAATCGTCGTACCGCGTCCCCATTCGCTTTCTGCCCAGATGTCGCCACCGTGAGCCGAAACGACGTCTTTCGCAATCGACAGACCAAGACCGGTTCCGCCGATTTTACGGGCACGGGCTTTATCGACACGATAGAAGCGTTCGAAGATTTTTTGGAGATTCGCTTTCGGGATTCCGACACCTTCATCCTTGATGCTGATGACGATCCGTTTTGCCCGGAGCATCGTCCGGACGGTTATTGTTCCGCCTTCCGGTGAGTATTTGATCGCGTTCGTCAGGATGTTATCTGCGACCTGAATCAATTTATCCTGATCCCCACGGATATAGACTTTCCGCTTCATGATCTTACGACGGAAACGAATCCGTTCCGGCTTCGTCATGTCATGGCGATCGAGAATCTCATTCAAGAACTGAATGTAATCGAAGCGGACCTTGTTCATCTTGTATTCCTTACTGTCCATCTTCGACAGCTGTAAAAGATCGGTGACGAGGCGGATCATCCGCTCCGTCTCATTTTGTGTCGTCTCAAGGAAACGCGGTGCGAGTTCCTCATCCTGATAGGCGCCTTCTGCCAAGGCTTCGAGGTAGCTGCGCATCGTCGTCAGTGGTGTCCGGAGCTCGTGACTGACGTTCGCGACGAATTCACGTCGATCCTGTTCGACCTGCTCCTGTTCCGTGACGTCATGTAGGACGACGATCATCCCGGTAATCGGTCCACTGTGTTTCTTGACGGGCGAGAAGAATGCCCGGACGAGGAACAGTTCGTCCTCACTACTGAAATCGAGCAGACGCGGTGGCATCGTGCCGTCTTCCGGAATCATGAAATCGTCACCGAGTGCCAGTAGGTCCTTCAAGTTCGTTCCGACGACGCTCGCATCGTCAGCGCCGACGATATCCTTCGCTTGATCATTCATCAAAATGACGCGCAGCGTCCGGTCCGTCGCAATCACGCCGTCGGTCATGTTCTCAAGGACACTCGTCAACTTCCGCCGTTCGGCTTCCGTCGTCGCGTTCGCTTCGAGCAGCTCATCCGTCAATTCATTGAACGAACGAGCGAGTTGCCCGATCTCATCATCCGAATAGACTTTAACCTTCCGCGAGAAGTTCCCGCGTCGCATCTCGATCGCTTGACGCCGCATATCCGAAATCGGACGCGTGATCGTCCGCGACAGCAAGACTCCGAGAATCGACGTGATGACGAGGGCGATGACTGTTCCGGTCGCCAAAATCCGCGTGACCTGTTGCATCTGCGAATAGATCGACTCCATCGAGGCACGGACATAAATCATCCCGGTCGTCACACCGTCTCGTTCCGAGGTGACGGGTACGGCAAAGATCCGGATCTTATCTTCTGATTCCGGATCGAGTACGGTGTCCGTCCGGGTCGAGCTCGTTGCCTGCGCTTTTTTAATCAGTGAATTCGTCGCCCGTTGACCGACCGCCGACTGGTTCTCGTCATCCGATGTCGCTTGGATGATCGAGTCCTGATCGATAATCTGGACTTCGAGGATGTCGTTCCTTGAGGTGGAGCCATTACTAAACTCAGACAGCAGTTGCCCTAATGATTGGGACAACTGCCGTTTGGAGGCTTCATCATCGCCTGTTTTATCGAATTCCTTCCCGACGTTATAGGCGACAAGACCTGCCCGGTCCTCGACCGACTTCGAGAAGTTCGTAATGTACTGCTTTTCAAGGGAACGAACGAAGTAGACACCAATGACCTGCATCGCCACTAAAATCAATAAGGCATAGATGACGACAAGCTTCCATTGGATGGATTTAAAGAAGTTCGTTCCTTTTAACATCGTTATTCATTCTCCCCGTCTTGGAGATAGTAGCCGACCCCACGACGCGTCATGATATAGACCGGCGTACTTGGGTTATCTTCGACTTTTTCACGAAGACGGCGCACTGTCACGTCGACTGTCCGGACGTCACCAAAGTAGTCATAGCCCCAGACCGTCTGCAACAAATGCTCACGCGTCATGACTTGACCAATGTTTTTCGCGAGGTAATGCAACAATTCGAACTCACGTTGCGTCAGCTCGATCTTTTGATCCTTACGCGTCACTGTATGTGAATTCGTATCGATATACAGTTCTCCGACTTTGAGTGGACCTGGTCCAACCGGTTGTGGTGTAGCTTCCGGACTCGTATTGCGCAAGTGGACTTTAACGCGGGCGAGTAACTCACGTGAGCTGAATGGCTTCGTCACGTAATCGTTCGCACCAAGCTCAAGACCAAGTACCGTATCAATTTCAGAATCCTTTGCTGTCAGCATGATGATTGGAATCTTCGACGTCTTCCGGACCTCCCGGCAGACCTCCATCCCGTCCATTAGTGGAAGCATGATATCAAGTAACATCAAATCCGGTTTGAACTCCTCGAATTTTTCTAATGCCTCCACGCCGTCGTTTGCGATCGCGACCTGGTAGCCTTCTTTTTCTAATTTAAACTTGAGTATATCTGCAATCGGTAACTCGTCATCGACGACTAGAATTTTACGTTCCGTCACTGGGTGTGCCCCCTTAAAAATTTCTATTCAATCTATTTTACCTGTTTTTTCGGCATATAGAAAGGTGGCGACGGAAACTCCCGGCGCCACTCGCTCTACTGTTCGTCGTCTCACGGGAGAGGTTCCACGTGAAACACTGTATTCAGTATACCTGTTTTTGCTTCCGTTTGTGAACCATTTCGCACAAAAAACAGCCTCTTGCAGGAAGCAAGAGGCTATTGAGACTTATGCTTCTTCGTAGAGATCACGCAAGACGACGGTCTGTTCACGACCCGGTCCGACCGAGAACGTGACGAGTGAGATGCCTGTCAGATCCGCGATCCGCTTGACGTAGTTCTGTGCGTTCAATGGTAGATCTTCAAAGCGACGGACCCCTGTGATGTCCTCTTTCCAGCCTGGAAGCTCTTCGTAAACTGGGACACATGCTTCAAGATCACGGAAGCTTGCTGGGTACTCATCGATCTGTTTACCATTGAATTCGTACGATGTACAGATCTTCAACGTTTCGAGTCCTGTCAGAACGTCGATCGAGTTGAGCGAAAGATCCGTCAACCCACTTGTACGGCGCGAGTGGCGAACGACGACAGAGTCGAACCAACCAACACGACGCGGACGTCCTGTCGTCGTCCCGTATTCACGACCGACTTCACGGATTTGATGACCGATGTCATCGAACAATTCCGTTGGGAACGGACCGTCACCGACACGTGACGTGTACGCTTTACAAACACCAACGACGTGATCGATCCGAGCTGGACCGACACCGACACCTGATGCGACACCACCGGCAGATGCGTTCGATGATGTAACGAACGGATACGTTCCGTGGTCAAGGTCGAGTAAGACACCTTGTGCGCCTTCGAATAACACTTTTTCACCGTGATCAAGGCTATCGTTGACGACGACGGATGTATCACAGACATATTTCGCGAACTCTTGTCCATATGCATAGTACTCTTCGAAGATATCGTCGAACGCGATTGGTTCAGCGTCATACATCTTCGTGAACATGCGGTTCTTTTGGTCGAGAACGATCTTTAACTTCTCAGCAAACGTTTCTTTGTCGAGTAAATCTGCCATCCGGATACCGATTCGTGCAGCTTTATCCATGTAGCACGGTCCGATCCCTTTTAGCGTCGTTCCGACTTTTGCGTCGCCCTTCGCTTCTTCTTCTAACTGATCCTGCAACTGATGATACGGCAAGATGACATGCGCCCGATTCGAAATTAACAAGTTATCCGTTGAAACACCACGATCGTGCAGATACTTCAATTCCTTGACGAGTGATTTCGGGTTGACGACAAGACCGTTCCCGATGACACATTTCTTATCCGAGTAAAAAATACCTGATGGGATCAAGTGCAATTTGTACGTCTCGTTATTGAATACGATCGTATGTCCTGCATTGTCTCCACCTTGATAACGTGCTACGACGTCAGCTTGTTTTGAAAGAAAATCGGTGATTTTCCCTTTTCCTTCGTCGCCCCACTGTGTTCCGACTACTACTACTGATGACATCTTATCATCCACCTCCACGTACGATTCAAAACCACGACTAAGTGTAACGCGATAAAAAAAAGAAGTCAACCAAATACCGAACAATTAATTGTTACAATTCTCTTTCGTTCGTTTAATTATTGTTTTTAGTGAATAAACTGAGAATCTTTAGATGAAAATAAAAAAAAGCTACGTTTTGCCTCCGATTCATCGAGGGCAAGACGCAGCTTGGATTAAGCAGGTGGCGCGTACGAGTTGCTTGGCTCGAGATCCACGAACTTGTTGAATTCTTTTCGGAAGGCGAGCTTGACGGTACCGGTTGGACCATTCCGCTGTTTCGCGATGATGATCTCAATCGTATTCGCATCTTCCGTTTCTTTATTGTAGTAATCATCACGGTACAAGAAGGCGACGATATCGGCATCTTGCTCGATCGCTCCCGATTCCCGGATATCCGACATCATCGGTCGCTTATCTTGACGACTCTCCACCCCACGCGAGAGCTGCGATAAGGCGATGACGGGGACTTCAAGTTCACGCGCGAGTGATTTCAAGGAACGGGAAATTTCCGAAACCTCTTGTTGACGGTTGTCGCTAGAGCGACCATTCCCTTGAATCAACTGCAAGTAATCGATCATGATCATCCCAAGACCATGCTCCTGCTTCAAACGACGGCATTTCGCCCGGATATCATTGACCCGAATACCTGGTGTATCGTCGATGTAGATACCGGCTTGAGACAAGTTACTCATCGCAAGCGATAACTTCCCCCAGTCCTCTTCTTCGAGTTGACCGGTCCGCAGACGCTGCGCGTCGACGTTTCCTTCGGCACAGAGCATCCGCATGACGAGCTGTTCGGCACCCATCTCAAGACTGAAGATGGCGACGTTCTCGTCAGCACGTGTTGCGACGTTTTGCGAGATGTTCAAGGCGAACGCGGTCTTCCCGACCGACGGACGTGCTGCGACGATGATTAAATCGTTGCGCTGGAAGCCGGCCGTCATCTTATCGAGATCTTGGAAACCGGTCGGAATCCCCGTCGTCTCGCCGCTCTGCTTATGCAATTTATCAATTGTTGCATAGGCACTCGTCAAGACGTCCGAGATCGGGATGAAGCTCGCGCTTCCTTTTCCTTGTGATACTTCGAGAATCTTCCGTTCTGCCTCATTCAGCAGGACATCGACCTCATTTTGCCGTTCGTATCCATCAGTGACGATCTCGCCTGCCGTCCGAATGAGACGCCGGAGCGTCGACTTCTGGTCAACGACGTTGACGTAATAATTGATGTTGGCTGCAGTTGGTACCCCTTCTGCCAGTTCCGCTAGATAGGGTAGACCACCAATCTCATCTAGAATCCCGAGCGTACTGAGCTCGGCTGTCACCGTAACGAGGTCGATCGCTTCGCCTCGGTCGGACAGCACGAGCATCGCTTCAAAGATCCGTTGGTGAGAGGCACGGTAAAAGTCCTGCGGTAACAGACGTTCCGATGCACTGATCAAACGATCCGCATCAATCATGATCGCCCCTAGGACGGCTTGTTCTGCCTCGATGCTTTGGGGAGGCATATTTTGCATGACTTCACTCATCACCGGTCCCCTTTTCTACTCACGCCTCTTTGACCTGAACGTTCAGTGTCGCTGTCACTTCGTTGTGTAACTTCAATGGTACCTTCGTAAAGCCAAGTGCCTTGATCGGGTGCTCGAGCTCGATTTTGCGTTTATCGATCTTGTAACCCATGCTTTTAAGTGCTTCTGCAATCTGTTTACTTGTGACTGATCCGAAGACACGACCGCCTTCACCGGCTTTCGTCGAGACGACGATCGTCTCTTTTTCGATTTTTTCTTTTAACGCTTGCGCGTCAAGCAAGTTCTGTTTCGCTTCTTCTGCTGCTTTACGTTCGTGTGCTTCATGTTGCTTCAAGTTGCCAGTCGTCGCAGGGCGCGCCAACTTTTTCTTGAAGAGTACGTTATTTGCATAAGCATCGGCCACGTCTTTGACGTCTCCTGCTTTCCCTTGTCCTTTTACATCCTGTAAGAAAATAACCTTCATTCTGATTCCTCTCCTTTTGTTTCATCTTCTAAATATTGATCGATTGCTTTACGCAACGCATCCGCCACGGTGACGACTGATTCTGACATCTGTGTCGCCGCGTTCGTCAAGTGACCGCCGCCACCGAGCGTCTCCATGATCAACTGAACGTTGACATCCCCAAGCGAACGGGCGCTAATCGCCGTTCGTCCGTCTTGAAGTTCCGCGATGACGAAAGCGGCGCGAATGCCTCGAAGCGATAACAATTGATCGGCTGCTTGCGCAATCAAGACTTGATCGTGAATGACGCCTGGCTCTGCTGTCGCAATCGCCATCCCTTCCGTATAGACTTCGGATCGCTCGAGGATATGTGACTGCTCGACGTACGTCTCAAGATCCTGACTGAGAAACTCTTGTACGAGCACTGTATCAGCACCTTGTGAGCGTAAATAGGATGCAGCATCGAACGTCCGAGAACCGGTCCGCAGGGCAAAGCCTTTTGTATCAACGATGATCCCAGCGAGTAACGCCGTCGCTTCAAGCATCGCCAGTTTCTGATTCGTCGGTTGGTACTCGATCAGCTCGGTGACGAGCTCTGATGTCGAAGAAGCATACGGCTCAAGATACACGAGAACCGCATCTTCGATGAAATCTTCGCCCCGACGATGATGATCAATCACGACCATATGCTCGAATCGGTCAAGTAATGCCGGTACGACGACAAGTGACGGTTTGTGTGTATCGACGACGACGAGTAACGTCTGATCGTCGATCAATTGATCAGCTTGAAACGCATTGACGAATCGTGTCTCGAGTTGTGGTACTTCGGCAAGCTCATCCATCATCCGGCGAATCCCGCGTCCGATTTCTTCCGGTGGTAAGACGATATGTGCTTCCTTATCGTTCATTTCCGCAAGCTTCAAAATGCCAATTGCTGATCCGAGTGCATCCATGTCTGGATTTTTGTGACCCATGATCAGGACACGGCTCGATTCCTGCATTAAGTCACGAAGCGAGTTAGCGATGACCCGGGCCCGGACGCGCGTCCGTTTTTCCGTCGGATTCGTCTTGCCGCCGTAAAAGCGGACCTTCCCGTCCCGCTTGATGACGACTTGGTCGCCTCCTCGTCCCAGCGCAAGATCGAGACTCGACTGAGCCATCTGACCAAGCGCCGGAATCGGGTCACTTCCGCAACCAATTCCGATGGATAACGTCAACTGGACGCCGCGTTGACTCGTCTCTTCCCGAACCGTATCCAGAATCGTAAACTTCGATCGTTCGAGAATCCGTAGATTCTCTTCTGTCGTAACGATGAAATACCGATCGGACGCGGTCCGCTTGATATACGTCCCGTGTTCCGCTGCCCAGTGATTCAACAACTGCGTGACCCGGCTGTTCAGTTCACTGCGTAACTGATCCTCGATGCCTTGTGTCATCTCATCGTAGTTATCGAGATAGATGACACCGATGACCGTCTGATTATCGACGAGTTGTTGTTCAACTTGTGCTTCTTCCGTCATATCGAACAGGTAAAAGGTCCGGTTCTCATGATTCGAAAAGACACGATACACGGCATCGCCGATTTCAAGCGTCGCTTGATCCTCATTCGTCGCGACCATTTCGATGAATAAGGGATCGAGCTCATTGAGCGTCTGTCCCATTGCTACATCATCAAAGATATCCCGCATCGGATCATTGAACCAGGTGACAAGCGTTTCCTCATCGTATAACAAAATCCCGATTGGCATGTTCGTCAACGCATCTTGTCCCGTCTCCTCGACTTGCATCGAGATTCCGGCGACGTACGTCTCCCATGCCCTGCGTGCACGACGTTCTTCAAATAGGTGCAATCCGAAGAGGAGGGCAGTCACGACGGCTCCGATGGCAGAGATGACCGGTTCGCGGACAGCGACGACGAGAAGCAGACCGACGATTAATAGATACGGAATGAAGCGAACGATACGTCGTTCGCGTTCCGGTGATACTTGTTGACCTGACTCCATCGTGTCCTCCTTATATGCTCTATAGGGTTAATTAAAATTTTTAGTAACTTGTTTATTATAACCGAAAAGCAGGAGGGGATGAAAGAGAAGCGAAAAAAAGCACCACCCTCACGCTTGAGGATGGTGCTACGAAATCAGTCAGCCACGTATGGAATTAAAGCCATTTGACGTGCGCGTTTGATTGCGATTGTAAGTGGACGTTGGTATTTCGCTGAAGTACCAGTCACACGACGTGGAAGAATCTTACCGCGTTCCGAAATGAAACGTTTGAGAAGTTCTACGTCTTTATAATCGATATGAGTGATGTGGTTCGACGTGAAGTAACATACTTTACGACGACGTTTTCCACCTGGACGACGTGCCATGTGATTAACCTCCTTTTTAACTTGGATTTTTCAGGACGATTTCCTTAGAACGGGAGATCGTCGTCTGAAAGGTCGATTGAACTACCGCCGCTGAACGGATCAGCGCCGAAGCCCGAATTCGATGAAGCGGGTGCTGGCGAGGAAGAGTTGTTCTGCTGTTGCTGTGAACCCCATCCTGCAGCATTCCCGTTTCCACCAGTTGATGAAGCGTAGCCTTCGCTACCATCCGAAGAACGGCTCGCGTTACGTGACTCAAGGAAGCGGACGCTATCAGCGACGACTTCCGCACGGTAACGGCGTTGCCCTTCTTTATCGTCGTAGCTGCTAATCTGGAGGCGACCCTCTACACCAGCAAGACTACCTTTCTTCAAATACTGAGCAACGTTCTCTGCTTGCTTGCGCCAAACGACGCAATCGATGAAATCAGCTTCTCGCTTCCCATCTTGCCCTGTGAAAGGACGGTCACATGCGAGTGTGAATCGCGTTACCGCAATCCCGCTCTGCGTATAACGCATTTCCGGGTCACGAGTTAACCGACCGACTAAAACGACGCGGTTAATCATCAGAATCACTCTCCTGTTTCAGCTTATTTCTCGTCTTTTGTGATCATTAAGCGAACGATATCGTCACTGATCTTCATGAGACGGTCAAGTTCTTTTGTAGCTGCTGGTTCAGCAGTCACGTTAAGAAGAACGTAGAACCCTTCACGCATATCATTGATTTCGTAAGCGAAACGACGTTTACCCATTTCAGTTGTTTTATCAACTGTACCACCGTTATCAGTGAGGACTTTGTTAAAACGCTCCACTGTTGCTTTGCGTGTTTCCTCATCAAGTTCCGGACGGATGATGTAAAGTACTTCGTATTTACGCATATCTGTCACCTCCTCTTGGACTGGCGGCTCGAATGTTCGAGCAAGGAGCAATAATTCATTACTCACATTCGTTAATACTACCAAAGTATTTTGCTTTATGCAATAACGATTCGTTTTCGATTAGACGTTGAAGCGGAATGTGACGACATCGCCGTCTTGGAAGACATATTCCTTACCTTCTGAACGGTAACGACCTTGTTCCTTGACTGTCGCCATGTTACCTGCAGCTGCTAGATCTTCGTACGAAACGACTTCTGCACGGATGAATCCGCGTTCGAAGTCCGAGTGGATGACACCCGCACATTGTGGAGCTTTCATGCCTTTTTTAAACGTCCAAGCGCGTACTTCTTTTTCACCTGCTGTGAAGTATGTCGCAAGACCAAGCGTGCTGTACGCCGCATGGATCAATTGATCAAGACCCGACTCTTCGATTCCGAGATCGACGAGGAACTCTTGACGCTCTTCCGGCTCAAGCTCTGCAATTTCTTCTTCGATCCGAGCACAGATGACGATGACTTCTGCGCCTTCTTTTGCTGCGAATTCACGGACGAGACGCACGTTCTCATTGCTGTCTGCATCTGCGACTTCATCTTCGCCGACATTCGCGACGTAAAGCATCGGTTTCATCGTCAACAATTGGAAGTGTTTGACGAGTGCTGCTTGATCTTCATTCAATTCAGCGAGACGTGCTGGTTTCTCATCTTCGAGCAACGCTTGCACGATTTCAAGTGCTTCAAGCTCAGCCGCTGCGTTTTTATCGCGCGACTTGACTTGTTTTTGGACACGCTGAATCCGTTTTTCGACCTGCTCAAGATCTGCGAGGATCAATTCGAGGTTGATCGTCTCGATATCATCGATCGGTGAGACTTTTCCGGCCACGTGTGTGATGTTTTCATCTACGAAACAACGCACGACCTGACAGATCGCATCTACTTCACGAATGTTCGCGAGGAATTTATTTCCGAGCCCTTCCCCTTTAGACGCACCTTTTACGATACCGGCGATATCCGTGAATTCGAATGCTGTCGGGATCGTCTTTTTCGGGTTGACGAGTTCTGTCAATTTCCGAAGACGTGCATCTGGTACTTCAACGACACCGACGTTCGGGTCGATCGTTGCGAACGGATAGTTCGCTGCCTCGACACCTGCTTGTGTGATGGCGTTAAAAAGTGTTGATTTTCCTACGTTTGGTAAGCCAACGATTCCTGCTGTTAATCCCACTTGGAATTCCTCCTTTTCGGTATTTCCTAGGAAATCCGTGCTAGCGGCCGCAGTGGGTAGAATGATTACACCACGTCAGCACATCTTTCACAATTATAGATAGTTCATTTTTTTTAAGCAAGGAGCTCGACCGTCTTTTTTAATCATGCTCTAATCGAACACAATCACTTCGCTTATGAAAGACAACGAAAAAGCGGATGTGATCACGAGAATCACATCCGCTTTTTCGTCACTCTGGTAAGACTTTTTTCAATCGTTTATCAAAATCACGACGTGGCATTAAAATGCTCGCCCCGCAACCTTGGCATTTGATTCGGATATCCATGCCGACCCGAATGATCTGCCATCGGTTCGTTCCACATGGATGCTGCTTCTTCATCTCAACATAATCATGGAGTTGATACGTTTTTGGAATCATCCGTCTGTCCACCATTCTTTTGTTCTGGATTCATCATGACCATCCGTGGATACGGGATCTTGATGTTTTCTTCTTCGAGTCCTTGCTTCAATTCCTTCCGGATCAGACGACCAGCTTGGAAATGTTGCATCGGTGGTACTTCTGCCATCAAACGATAGACGACTTCTGAAGGACCAAGTGTCTGAACACCGAGCATCTGAATCGGCTCGACGAACATATCGACATACTTCTTCGTCGTCCGGTCTGCAATCTCACGCAAAACTTGTTCGACGCGTTCAAGATCCTCATCATAGGAGACTTGGACATCGACGAGTGCGAAACTGTTGTCGACCGAATAGTTCGTGACTTGCAAAATCTGACCGTTCGGGATGATGTGGATTTCCCCGTTGAGTCCTTTGAGTTTTGTCGTCCGGATACCAAGTTCCGTCACGACGCCTTCGATTACACCGACGCGTACATAATCTCCGACTTTAAACTGACGTTCGAAGATGATGAACGCTCCGGTAATGATATCTTGCACCAAGTTCTTCGCACCAAACGAAATCGCGAGACCAGCGATTCCGGCACTGGCGACGAGACCGGTGATGTTGATTCCGAACTGACTAAGCACTGTCAACAACATGATGATTCCAAGTACGTAACGAATCGCATTTTGGAGCAACTTCAACAGCGTCTCGTTCTGTCGTTGCGCCAAGTAGTCCTGTTCATTGATTTTCCTGATCGTAAAGAGACGTGAGACTGCCCCAGTCAAAACGCGCGTCAACACATAGAACGCCGCGATGATGATGAGCGCAATCAGTAGTTTCATCCCAAAACGAATCCACATATCCGCATCCATTACTTGGTTGATCAATTTATCGACTTGGGCGACGGATTCTTGTACATCTTGATTGGTAGCCATTCTCTCATCCTTTCTTATTCTCTCTATTACGACAGTATACGTGATTTTAATCGAGTTTCAACCAAAGAGCCGATTTTGACGTTAGATTTCTGGAAAAACCGGGAAAGGAAAATCATCTAAGAACCCTTCACTCTTGCCAATCCACCACGACACCGACATCAAGAGAAGAAAGGATGATTTCGATGAACTTCCGCTTTCATTCGCACGAGCCCAAGCCCTATTCTTTCTTTTTAGAATATACGGAACCGTTCGCGAAAGAACGCTTAGCTGAACAATTATTCGAACAAGTCTCTGCCGTCCAAGAAAAACGTCCGATCGTACTCGTCTGCATTGGTTCTGATCGTTCGACAGGTGACTCACTCGGTCCACTCGTTGGGACATTCCTCGAGAAACAAGCGCCTGCTCATCTTCACGTCTACGGTACACTCGCTAAACCCGTCCATGCACTGAATCTCGCAGAAACCATTCACTCGATACAAACGACCCATTACCGTCCACTCGTCATCGCGATCGATGCGTGTCTCGGTCGCCTTTCAAGTGTCGGACATGTCTTTTTCTCGGAAGGTCCACTCGCACCCGGCGCCGGCGTCCAAAAAGAATTGCCTGCGGTCGGTGACTTCAACATTAAGGCTGTCGTCAACGTCAGTGGATTCATGGAGATGATGATTCTCCAGAACACACGGTTACACCTTGTTTATGAACTAGCGGAACTCGTCGCGAACAGCTTCCACTTACTTGATGCGAAACTCTCCGCTGAATCCACACGGACGACGATTTCTTTCACGCCGCGTTCAATGTAAGCAAAAAGAAGCGAACCGTCGCCCGGATCGCTTCTTTTTAGTGATCCGATTCAGGTAACAACAAGTCGAGCAACCGATTGAGGTCATCTTCGTCTATAAAATCGATCTCGAGTTTCCCTGCTTGTTTTCCTTGTTTAATCCGAACGGTCGCCCCGTATTTTTCGCGAAGTGATTCCTCGACGAATTGAACAGCGGTCGCTTGTTGCGGACGGGCGGCTTCCTTACGTTCCCGAAGCGCCTGCTCTAACCGACGGACGTTCCAGTTCTCCGCCATGACCCGTTCTGCCATCTGTTCGATCTTCTTTGGATGTTTCAGCGACAGGAGCGCGCGGGCATGTCCCATTGACAACCGTTCGTCCATGACCGCTTGTTGAACGAGCAATGGCAACTGTAACAGTCGAAGGCTGTTCGTAATGTGCGAACGACTTTTCCCGACACGCTGTGCAAGCTCTGCTTGCGTAATGCCGAATTCCTCGATCATCTCCGCATATGCCATCGCTTCTTCAATTGCAGATAAGTCTGCTCGTTGGATGTTTTCGATCAAGGCGAGCTCCATGACGCGTGTCTCGTCTGCTTCAATCACAAGGACCGGTACACGTTCGAATCCTGCGCGACTCGCCGCCTGATAGCGCCGTTCACCGGCGATGATTTCGTAATAGCCATCTCGTGGTCGGACGACGATCGGTTGGATCATCCCGTGACGAACGAGCGATTGGGCTAACTCTTCTAATGCTTTTTCATTGAATCGTTTCCGAGGTTGAGTCGGATTCGGGCGAATCGCCCGAACAGGTAATTCATTCACGTGCTTTCTCTCCTAAACGTAGCGGAAGGCACGACCGCTTATTCCGGACGTGCCTTCACGATGCGAATTCGCACCTCTACATATTCTTCGCAATCGACTTCTTCTTTTTCGATCGTCAATCCAGTCTGCTCGATCATATCGACGGAATCCCGCAAGGTGTTTAACGCGATTCGTGTATCTCGTGCAAAGCTTTTATGACGTTTTTTCTTCGGTGGCTGTGGTGTCATCAATCGTTCCACCCGGCGCTCCGTCTCCTTGACGTTCCATTCCCGTTCCAGAATTTCAGCGAGTACCGTTACTTGTAACGCTTCATCCTTAAGCGGCAATAACGCTCGGGCGTGACGTTCCGTGATTGTCCGTTGCTTCAATGCTTCCCGGACATCCATTGGTAATCGGAGCAAACGTAATTTGTTGGCAATCGTCGACTGACTACGTCCGAGCTTACGGGCTAACACTTCTTGCGTGATGTCTTGTAATGCAAGCAAACGCTCATAAGCTTCCGCTTCTTCGATTGGTGTCAAGTCTTCGCGTTGCAGATTTTCAATCAATGCCAGGGAAGCAGTCGTCTCGTCCGTCATCTCTTTGACGATGGCAGGAATCGTTTCCCAGCCAAGCGAGCGCACTGCTCGGTACCGTCGTTCTCCGGCAATGATTTCGTACCCTGTTCCTTGTTTTCGAACGACGATCGGCTGGAGTAACCCGTGCTCTTCGATCGTAACCGCTAGTTCTTCAATTCGGTCCCCGTCAAACACAGTCCGTGGTTGGAACTGATTCGCGACAAGTTCTGTCAATGGTAATTCCTGAACCGTCTCTTGGGGGTCAAGCTCGATCGTAGCAGGTTTACCGAGCAGTTTGGCAATTGCATTTCTCACGTTGGCGCACCTCACCTTTATCAGTCACCGTTTCACGTGAAACGGTGTTTAGCTTAATGGATCTTTCGCAGGCGTTCCCGCTTTACGCGGATATTTCCCGGGTGTTGTTCGTTTTTTATCTACAATAACGATATTACGCTCACTTTCCTCGCCTGGCAATTGGAACTGGAAACTTTCCCGTAAATTCCCACCGAGTACTTTCAAGGCAATCGCACCATCCTCAAGCTCTTCACTGACTTTCGCCGCCTTCAAGGCAACGAATTGTCCTCCGACTTTCGCAAGTGGTAGGCAATATTCCGCGAGAACGGACATCCGGGCAACCGCACGTGCGGTCACGACGTCAAATCGTTCGCGGAATTGTTTATTTTTACCGAACTCTTCTGCGCGTCCATGATGGAACGCGACACCTTCGAGTCCAAGTTCCGTCGCTAAATGATTCAGGAAGCCGATTCGTTTGTTCAGTGAATCGACGATCGTCACTTGAAGGTGCGGGAACATGATTTTGATCGGCAGACTCGGGAACCCGGCACCTGCTCCGACATCACAAACCGTCGTGACTGTCGTGAAATCA
The DNA here is from genome assembly GCF_002440475.1 of Exiguobacterium sp. UBA6282. Lineage (NCBI taxonomy): Bacteria > Bacillati > Bacillota > Bacilli > Caryophanales > Exiguobacterium > Exiguobacterium sp. UBA6282. The sequence continues at coordinate 45,286 of NZ_DJUM01000026.1, forward strand.
AAATAGAACGCTGCTGTGATCGAGTCATAGAAGTGCTTTAAATA
>NZ_DJUM01000026.1:45347-58224 GCF_002440475.1 Exiguobacterium sp. UBA6282
AACTGATGTTCTGAGACCTCAAGTCCCTGTGCTGCCAATGCTGTTACGAATTGCTGTTGGTTCATCTCGTTCACTCCGCAGTCAATGCGTATTGGCCTTGTTCGATATAGACAAGCAAGATCGAGATATCAGATGGATTAACCCCTGAAATCCGGGATGCTTGTCCGATCGAGAGCGGACGCACTTGGTTTAGTTTTTGTTTCGCTTCAATCGCTAATCCACTGATCGCATCGTAATCGAGACGATCCGGAATCCGTTTTTGCTCCATCCGCATCATTTTTTCGACTTGATCGAGTTGTTTATCGATGTAGCCGGCATATTTGACTTGAATTTCGACTTGTTCTGCTGCTTCTGCAGACAATGGTGTTTCCGGTGGTGTCATCTGCGCAATCATCGCATATGTGATTTCCGGGCGTTTCAGCAACGTGATCGCATGCAAGGCTTCCTTAAGTGGCGATGCACCAATCTCTTCTAGCTGTGCATTCACGTCCGGTGTCGCTTTAATGACGACCTTCTCAAGACGTTTCATCTCAAGACGGATTTGCTCTTGTTTGTCGAGCAACTTCGCTTGGCGTTCTTCCGAGATCAAACCGAGTTCATGTCCGATTTCCGACAGACGAAGATCCGCATTATCATGACGGAGCAACAAGCGGTACTCGGCACGTGACGTCAAGAGGCGGTACGGTTCGTTCGTACCTTTCGTGACGAGATCATCGATCATGACACCGATATAGCCTTGTGAACGTGACAAGATGAGTGGTTCTTTGCCTTGGACTTGTAGTCCGGCATTGATTCCTGCCATGATCCCTTGTCCCGCTGCTTCCTCATAACCACTTGTTCCGTTGATTTGACCCGCTGTGAATAAACCAGGAACACGTTTTGTTTCGAGCGTTGGCCAGAGTTGTGTCGGAACGACGGCATCGTATTCAATCGCATAACCAGGACGCATCATTTCTGAATTCTCAAGCCCAGGAATCGAGCGGAGAATATCGTGTTGAACGTCTTCCGGTAAACTTGTCGATAACCCTTGCACGTAGACTTCTTCCGTATCGCGACCTTCTGGCTCAAGGAAGATTTGGTGACGCGGTTTATCGTTGAACCGGACGACCTTATCTTCGATCGATGGGCAATAACGGGGACCTGTCCCTTTAATCATCCCAGAGAACATCGGTGAACGGTGCAGGTTCGCATCGATCAATTGATGCGTATACTCCGTCGTATACGTCAACCAGCATGGGATCTGTTCCGTGATCATCTGAGTCGTTTCATGACTAAACGGAAGCGCTACTTCGTCACCTGGTTGAATCTCTGTCTTCGAGTAATCAATCGTTTTCCCGTCGATTCGCGGTGGTGTACCTGTCTTGAAACGTGCGAGCTCAAATCCAAGTTCTTCAAGATGTTTCGATAGATTGATCGATGGCATCTGATTGTTCGGACCACTCTCGTACGACAATTCACCGATGATGATTTTCCCGCGCATGAACGTTCCGGTCGTGATGATGACCGCTTTCGCCCGGTACTCCGCCCCTGTATTCGTGACGACACCGACGCAACGTCCTTCTTCATCGATCAACAACCGTTCGACGAGCGCTTGACGCAAGAGCAAATTCGGCTCATCCTCGAGCGCTTTTTTCATCCGGTTTTGGTATTCGAATTTATCCGCCTGCGCCCGTAATGCTCGTACAGCAGGACCTTTTGACGTGTTTAACATTTTCATTTGAATATACGTTGCATCGATTGCGCGTGCCATTTCACCACCGAGCGCATCGATTTCCCGGACGACGATCCCTTTTGCAGGACCACCGATCGACGGGTTGCAATACATGAATCCGACCATATCGGGATTCATTGTCAACATGACCGTTTTCGAGCCCATTCGTGCCGCAGCAAGAGAGGCTTCGATGCCGGCATGTCCGGCTCCGACGACGATGACGTCGAATTCACCTGCTTGATAAGCCATAGTAATGGTTCCTCCTTCTTATTCCACACGCAGTCGTCTCGAATTATTTCCCGAGACAGAACTGCGAAAACAACTGATCCAATAAACTATCCTGTGCTGTATCTCCATTGATTTCGCCGAGCGTGTCCCATGCCCGTCGTAAATCGATCTGTACCATGTCAATCGGCATCGCTGCTTCTGCTGCACCGAGGGCATCTTCAATCATTTGACTCGCGCGTTTGATCAGTTGGATATGTCGTGCATTCGAGACGTACGTCATATCTTGACTCTCGACACCCTGTTCAAAGAACAGACTCGCAATCGCCGCTTCAAGATCGTTGACCCCTGCTTCTTCGAGCAAGGACGTCGTAACGATTGGTCGACCATCGGCAAGTTCCGTGACACGTACCAAATCAATCTGTTGCGCCAAGTCACTCTTGTTGACGATGATGATCGCGTTCATCCCTTTAATCGCTTCAAACAGCAAAACGTCCTCGTCCGTTAGGACATCGTTCCCGTTTAGGACGAGTAAGATCAAATCGGCCGTCTTTAAAGCCTGACGCGACTTTTCGACACCCATCCGTTCGACGATATCTTCCGTCTCTCGAATCCCTGCCGTATCAATCAACTTTAGTGGTACACCACGAACATTGACGTACTCCTCGATCGTATCGCGTGTCGTTCCCGCGATATCCGTGACGATGGCCTTCGCTTCTTGCACCAATGTGTTGAGCAAAGACGATTTACCGACGTTCGGACGACCGATGATCGCTGTGGATAACCCTTCACGAAGGATTTTTCCTTGGCGTGCCGTTGTTAATAACTCTGCCAGAATCGCGCGGACAGCTCCAGCGTCACGTTCGACGATCTGTTGTGTCATCTCTTCTGCGTCATATTCCGGGTAATCGATGTTGACTTCGATCGCAGCAATCGTCTGCAACAGTTGTTGACGTAAGTCTTGGACGAGTTTTGAGAGACGTCCTTCAATTTGACTGACGGCGACATGCATCGCTCGATCCGTCTTCGCGCGGATGAGATCCATGACAGCTTCCGCCTGCGACAAATCGATTCGTCCGTTCAAGAACGCGCGTTTCGTGAATTCACCCGGTTCCGCTAATCGGACTTCCGGTTGTGCGAGGATGAGTTCGAGGACACGATTGACCGCGACGACTCCTCCATGACAATTCAATTCGATGACATCTTCACGTGTGAACGTCTTTGGTGCGCGCATGACACTCACCATCACTTCATCAACAACACGATCCGCCTCGTGATCGACCAATTTCCCGTAATGAATCGTATGGGTTGGTACTTCCGTCAAGCGGTTGGTTCCTTTATAGACGCGGTCGGCTACAGCGACTGCATCAGGACCCGATAAGCGCACGATCGCAATCGCCCCTTCTCCCATCGGCGTCGAAATCGCGGCAATCGTATCAAATTCCATCATCCGTTCTTCCACCTCGTTTTTCTTCTGTCTTTTTATACGTGTTCAATCCTTAATCGTTGCAATGGGTATAACGAAACAACTATACACGAAATGACGCAAAAGAAAAAGAGCGACACTCTGTCAAAACAAAGCGTCGCTCTTCACGTATTAGCGTTTCTTTTTCGATTTTTTAGGAGCCGGAGCTGCTTGCGCCGCTTCCTTATCGCGTTTTGCTGCAAGTGTTGCCTCTGTCTGCACTTTGATCTTTTCACGCATTGGCTTCATGATGACGACCGTGACGATGATCGAGAAGATGTAACCGACGACCCAGTAAAGAGAAAGGGCAGATGGGAGTGTGACCCCCATGATGAAGATCATGATCGGGAAGACGTAGAGCATGATTTTCATTTGTGGATTGTCTTCTTGACCTGCCATCGAGATCTTTTGCTGTAGATACGTTAGTACCGCAGACATGATCGGCAAGATGAAGAATGGATCCGGTTTTCCGAGGTTAAACCAAAGGAATGTGTGTTGGAAAATAGCCGGCGTATAAATAATGGCGTTATAGAACGCAATCAAGATCGGCATTTGGATCAAGATCGGTAAACAGCCAGCAAGCGGATTGACGTTATGCTCTTGATAAAGCTTCATCATTTCCTGTTGCAATTTCTGTTGCGTCTCTTGGTCTTTCGAGCTGTATTTCTCACGAAGTTTCACCATTTCAGGCTGAATGACTTGCATTCCACCCATACTCTTCGTTTGTTTGATCATCAACGGAAGGATGACAAGACGAACGAGAAGTGTCGTGATGATGATTCCGATTCCGAAATCATTTCCGACAAGATGCGAAATTTCGCGAATCAACCACGCCATCGGCCAAACAAAATAATGTTTCCAAAAACCATCAGTATTTGCTGTGATCTCTTCGTGTGCGCCATAGTTCGTCGGTGCACAACCTGATAACACGATCGCGAGCACAGACATGAGCCCGAGAGTTAACCAAATCTTAGTTCTCTTGTTCATAATTCCTCCTAGAAATTGTTTACGCTTTGTCGAACGCCATCTTCTTCTATAGTAAGGCAAGGAAAGGGAGCGCCGTACAAATCAACAGGATACATTGCTACGATTCATTTTTTTGATCGCATCCAGACACCGGAACGTTTGAGGACGTGACGGAGACTGTCAGCCACTTCTTGCGCGGTCATCTTAGCGGCCGGATTGCGCGCGATGATCACCAAATCATAATTCGGGGCAATCGAGGCTTCATGCTGCTGGCATGCTTCCCGAAGATACCGTTTCACCTGATTCCGGACGACGGCATTCCCGATTTTCTTGCTGACGGATAAACCAACCCGAAAGTGAGTCTGTTGCTCCTTTTTCAAGGCATACACGACAAATTGCCGATTTGCGACAGAGGCTCCTTTAGTAAACACCGCTTGGAACTCCTTGTCTTTCTTGACGCGGTATTCCTTCTTCACCTTATTCACACTCCATCCTGACACTACGAAAATTCGTCGTCTCTCATCATATCATAGAATAAACATGCGACGCGATAGGGCGCATGTGACAAAAGCACGAACACACTAAAAAACATAAAAAAAAATCACCTCGGATCATGCCCGAAGTGATGGATGCATCAATGCATTAGACAGTCAAGGCTTTGCGGCCCTTAAGACGGCGAGCAGCCAAGATACGGCGGCCACTCTTCGTAGCCATACGCGCACGGAATCCGTGAACTTTTTTACGCTTACGGTTGTTTGGGTTGAAAGTTGGTTTCATTCGTCTGCACCTCCTTTAAAAGATCTTTATAACCAATTGTTATTTTCTACTTTAAGGCAGTCTTGTACATTATATAAACTGTTTGTGGCATTGTCAATGAAAGTTCGGAAGATTTCTCGCCTTGCGTAAAGGTTTGTTTCTTAAAAACAGGCGATAGGATTCCAGCATGCAAACTCTATTACACAATAGAATGCGACTGGATCACAAAGAACAGATTGATAGACTTATCCACCTATCCACAGACTTATCCACATTATCCACACTTTCCGTGGATAACTCTTCACTTTGTCTACGATAGTATTTTTTAAAATCGACGTCAATCCTCGATTTTGGATTTCCTTTTTCCACTTCTTTTGTATTTTGTGAATAACTATTTTTTAACGCTTCCTCTTTCAAAAAGTTATCCACCTCTTATCCACAATTTATCCACACTATCCACAGCTTGTGGGTAACTACCTGTGGACGATTGAATTTACTTGTGGATAAATCATTCCAACCATTGCCAGAGCTCATTTCTTTTGATACACTAATTGTGCATAACATGATCCTGATCGCTTAGGACAAAACAAGTTATACACACCCTGTGGATAACTTTATACACAGATTCAACTACCTGTGGATAACGTTATCCACAGTTTTTACGTTATGGGGATAAGTCGAGTTTCTTCATTAACTTTGTCTGTGTATAAGCCTGTGTACAAATTTTTTCTATCTTGATAAAAAAAGGGGGGTATTTATGAAAAACGCTGCCGAACTTTGGCATAATGTCTTATCTGTGATTGAGGAAGAGGAACGAACACCGAAAGCCAGTTATGATATGTGGTTGAAGTCCACAGAAGGCGTTACGCTAAATGGAACGACTTTACTCGTTTCAGCACCGGCTGCATTTACGGTGACGTGGCTTGAGCGCCAGTACTTATCTTTACTCGAAGACACAGTTGAGGAAGTAACCGGAAGCCGACTCGATATTCAGTTCATTGAAGAGGGACAAGCGAAGAAAATGCTCGATCGACAAGAAGAGGAACGGATCGAAGCAACACCGGCTCCAAAATCACGTCCATTGAACACGCGCAAACCGACAGATGAACTGACGATGAGTGAACTTGGACAATTAAATGAGAAGTACACGTTCGATACATTTGTCATCGGATCGGGGAACCGTTTTGCACACGCCGCTTCACTGGCTGTTGCTGAAGCACCTGCTAAAGCATATAATCCGCTTTTCATCTACGGTGGCGTTGGTCTTGGCAAAACCCATCTGATGCATGCCATCGGACAGTACGTTCAAGATCAAAATCTTGGGACACGGATTGCCTATGTCTCTTCTGAACGCTTTACAAATGACTTTATTAACTCCATCCGTGATAATAAGACGGTTGAGTTTCGAAATAAATACCGTAACATCGATGTCCTCTTAATTGATGACATCCAGTTCCTTGCGGGCAAAGAACAGACGCAAGAAGAGTTTTTCCACACATTTAATGCACTGCATAACGACCAAAAACAAATCATCATTTCGAGTGACCGACCGCCAAAAGAGATTCCAACGCTTGAAGATCGGCTCCGTTCTCGTTTTGAATGGGGATTGATTACCGACATCACGCCACCGGATCTCGAGACACGGATTGCAATCTTACGGAAAAAGGCGAATGCTGAACAGCTTGATGTCTCAAACGAAGTCATGCTCTACATCGCGAGTCAGATTGATACGAATATCCGTGAGCTCGAAGGAGCGTTGACGCGTGTCATCGCTTATGCGAATCTCGTCGGACGACCGATTGATCCAAATGTCGCTGCAGAAGCCTTGCATAACATCATGCCAGTCGCCGAACCGCGTAAAGTCACGATTCGTGACATCCAGGAGTCGGTCAGTAAGCATTTCAACTTGCCGTTTGATGATCTTAAGGCGAAGAAACGGACGAAATCGATTGCCTTTCCACGTCAAATCGCGATGTATCTTTCGCGTGAGATGACGGAAAGCTCATTACCGAAGATTGGGGAGGAATTTGGAGGACGCGACCATACCACCGTCATCCATGCCCATGAAAAGATCAGTATGTTGATCAAATCAGACGGTGAAACAGGAAAAGTCATCGAACAAATCAAACATGAATTGAAGCATTCGTAAAACTGTGGATAAACATGTGGATAAAGTAGGGTGGTTATCCACAACTTATCCACACCGTTTTTGGCTCTATATCAAGTTATCCACCGACTTATCCACACTATCCACAGCCCCTAAGACTATTATTAAAAAAATATATTATTATGTTATGATGGGCGCATGCCCATTATTTTCGAGAGGAGTCTAACGACGATATGCATATCACCATTCAACGCGAAGCTTTAATTCAAGCAGTACAAGATGTAGCCAAAGCGGTCTCATCCCGCACGACGATTCCGATTCTGACAGGGATCAAACTCGAAGCTCATGGAGATGGCATGACGCTGACAGGAAGCGATACAGAAATCTCGATTGAACGGACGATCTATGCAGAAGAGAACGGAACGTCTTATGTCACGGTCCACCGTGCTGGTAGTGTCGTCTTGAATGCCCGCTTCTTCGGCGATATCGTCAAAAAGATGCCAAAAGACGAAGTGACACTTGAAGTCTCACCGAACTTTATGACACGGATTCAGTCAGGAACAGCGGAATTCCATTTAAACGGTCTTGATCCAGATGAGTTCCCACGTCTTCCACAAGTCGATGGGGGACAACGTTTCCGTTTACCGGCTGATCTCTTACGGTCGATGATTCGTCAAACAAGCTTTGCTGTCGCTGTTCAAGAAACACGTCCTGTTCTCACAGGTGTGAACTTCTCAGCCGACAAAGGCATCTTGACGTGTGTCTCAACGGATAGTCACCGTTTAGCCTTGCGTCGTGCTCAGTTTGAGACAGATACGGACATCTCGTTCCAGAACGTCATCGTTCCTGGTAAGAGCTTAAATGAATTATCGAAGTTACTTGGGGACGGTCATGTGGATATTACGATCACGAACCAACAAATCTTGTTCAAGATGAAACACGTCCTCTTCTTCTCACGTCTACTTGACGGAAACTATCCGGATACATCACGTTTGATTCCAGAAGAGTATCGGACAGCTGTCCGCATGAACGCGAAAGAATTGCTCCAAGCGATCGATCGCGCGTCACTGCTCGCACGTGAGGACCGTAACAACGTCATCAAGTTTGCAGCTGAAGGAACGACAGCGGTCGAGATTTCTTCGCATTCACCAGAAGTCGGGAAAGTCTCGGAGCAAGTCAGCATCCTTTCGCTTGAAGGGGAAGAACTGAAAATCTCGTTCAACTCGAAGTACATGATGGATGCCTTAAAGGCGCTTGACGCGACAGATATCGAAATCCAGTTCACGGGTTCGATTCGTCCATTCATCTTGCATCCAGTTGATCAAGATAACGTCTTGCAACTGATTCTTCCAGTCCGGACGGCGTAAGCATCAACATAAAACACGTGACAAGACGGGTTCGATCGTTTCGACATCGGACCCGTCTTTTTCGTATAGCGTATATACGTTCGGGAATTTTGCTAAATCGTTCAATATTTAGTACAATAAAGAGTACGTCATTTATAATATGTAGGTAGGAGGAGTCAATCCATGCAAGAAATCAGAATTACAACGGAATATGTCACATTAGGGCAGTTCCTGAAACTGTCGGATATCATCTCAAGCGGAGGGCAAGCCAAACCGTTTTTAGCAGAGGTGCCAATTCTAGTCAACGGCGAAGTCGATCAGCGACGTGGTCGTAAATTACGGGATGGAGACATCATTGATGTAGAAGACTACGGTCAGTTCATCATCAAGAACGAGGGTAACTAACGTGCGGCTGGATTCAGTCCGACTCAGTCATTATCGCAACTATGACGCACTCGAACTGTCATTCTCCGAAAAGACGAATGTTCTGATTGGTGAAAATGCACAAGGGAAGACGAACTTATTGGAAGCGATCTATGTTCTCGCTCTCGCGAAGTCTCACCGGACGACGCATGATAAGGAACTGATTGGTTGGGACCAGGAGACGGCGCGCGTCGAAGGACGTGTCGTCAAACGAACAGGTTCTCATGTCCAGGAGATCGTCATCTCGGGTCGCGGGAAAAAAGCAAAACTAAATCATCTAGAGCAACGACGCTTGAGTGATTATGTCGGGGCACTGAACATCGTTTTATTCGCCCCAGAAGATTTGCATATCGTCAAAGGTAGTCCACAAGTCCGCCGACGGTTTCTCGATATGGAGATCGGTCAAGTTAGCCCGGTCTATTTGCATGAATTGAGTCAGTATCTGAAAGTGTTGAAGCAGCGCAACGCGTTGCTGAAACAACTGTCCATGAAGGGAGGAGACGAGACCTTCCTTGATATCTTGACGGAGCAAATGATTACGCTAGCCGTTAAAATCGTTCAGCGCCGCCATCATTTCATGGCCCAACTCGAAAAGTGGGCACGACCGATTCATGACGGAATTAGTCGTGGACAGGAAGAACTCGCGCTCATCTATCGTTCGGACACATTTGGCACTGAATTACTCGATGTCGAAGGAATGACTGCGTCCTACACGCAGAAGTTTGGTAAAATAAAAGAAAATGAAATCCGAAGAGGAGTTACGTTGTTTGGACCACATCGCGATGACTTTGAGATGGAAGTCAACGGACGAAACGTCCAAACATATGGTTCACAAGGACAACAACGAACAGCAGCCCTCTCGTTAAAGCTTGCAGAGATCGAATTGATTCACGAGGAAGTCGGAGAGTATCCACTTCTTCTACTCGACGATGTCTTATCCGAGCTTGATGATCATCGTCAAACACATTTGCTCGATACGATGCAACAAAAGGTCCAGACGATCCTGACGACGACAAGCGTCGATGGGATTGCGCATGAAACGATCAACCAAGCGAAGTTGTTCCACGTGAAACAAGGGACGGTCGATTTGGAAGAGACATCATATAAAGAAACAGTAGGTGAGAAAACCGATGAGTAATCATGAAGATATGGAATTGGAACAAGGATACGGTGCCGATCAGATTCAAGTTCTTGAAGGATTAGAAGCAGTACGTAAACGTCCAGGGATGTATATCGGCTCGACGGCATCAAAAGGTCTCCATCACCTCGTATGGGAGATTGTCGATAACTCGATCGATGAGGCGCTCGCAGGATACTGTGACACGATCAAAGTCACGATCGAACCAGGGAACTCGATCTTAGTCGAGGATAACGGACGCGGTATTCCAGTCGACATTCAAGAGAAGATGGGTCGTCCTGCCGTTGAGGTCATCCTGACAGTCCTCCACGCCGGTGGTAAATTCGGCGGTGGCGGATATAAAGTATCGGGTGGATTACACGGTGTTGGGGCCTCGGTCGTTAACGCCCTGTCGACGAAACTTGAAGTATTCGTTAAACGGAATGAAAAGTTGTATTACCAAGCGTATCATCGCGGTGTACCAGCACAAGATCTTGAAGTGATTGGAACATCAGAAGAGACTGGAACGACGATTCGTTTCTTCCCAGACGGTGAGATTTTCCAAGAAACGCTCGAGTATGACTACGATTTGCTAGCGACACGCCTGCGGGAACTTGCTTTCTTAAACAAAGGCTTAAAGATCATCATCACGGACGATCGTGCGGATGAGCCGATGACGCGTAGTTTCCACTACGAAGGTGGGATTAAATCTTACGTCGAACACTTAAACCGTTCAAAAGAAGTCGTTCACGCAGAACCTGTCTACGTACACGGCACAAAAGACGGCATCGAAGTCGAAGTCGCACTTCAGTACAACGATGGATTTGCGTCAAACATCTACTCGTTCACGAACAACATCCCGACGCATGAGGGTGGTACGCACGAGACCGGCTTCAAGACAGCTTTAACACGCGTCATCAATGATTACGCGAAAAAGTTCGGTCTGATGAAGGATGCAGACGGTACACTGTCCGGTGAAGACGTACGGGAAGGGATGACAGCGATCGTTTCCGTCAAGCACCCGAACCCGCAGTTCGAAGGACAGACGAAGACGAAACTCGGGAACTCCGACGCACGTACGGTCACGGATTCGCTCTTCTCTGGTGCATTTGAGCAGTTCATGCTTGAAAATCCGACGAACGCACGCGCAATCGTCGAAAAAGGGATGATGGCGTCGCGCGCCCGGATGGCAGCGAAACGCGCACGTGAATTGACACGCCGTAAAGGTGTTCTTGAAGTCAGCTCGCTTCCAGGTAAACTAGCCGACTGTTCGTCACGTGATGCGTCGATTTCCGAATTGTATATCGTTGAGGGTGACTCAGCGGGTGGTTCTGCGAAATCCGGACGTGATCGTCATTTCCAAGCAATCTTACCGATTCGTGGTAAAATCTTGAACGTTGAGAAAGCACGTCTTGATAAGATTCTTGGAAGCAATGAGATCCGGACGATCATCACGGCACTCGGGACAAGTATTGGTTCTGAATTCAATATCGAGAAGGCACGCTACCACAAAGTCATCATCATGACCGATGCCGATGTCGATGGTGCCCACATCCGGACACTCTTGTTGACGTTCTTCTACCGTTACATGCGTCCGCTTGTCGAGCATGGATACGTCTATATCGCTCAGCCACCGCTATACGGAATCAAACAAGGGAAGAACATCACGTACGTGCATAACGAACGTGAATTGACAGAGGCGCTTGCAGCGCTTCCTGAAAACGCACGGTACGATATTCAGCGCTATAAAGGTCTTGGAGAGATGGATCCAGAGCAGCTTTGGGAAACGACGATGGATCCAAGTGGTCGTCAAATGTTGCGTGTTGAGCTTCAAGATGCGATCGAAGCGGATGAAGTCTTCGATATCTTGATGGGAGATCAGGTCGAACCACGACGCGACTTCATTCAATCTCACGCACATTACGTCAAGAACCTGGATATTTAACGCTGAACAGAGAGGGTGGCCAGAAGCATGTCCGAACAAAATCACGGAATCATCAAGGATATTAATATCAGTCAAGAGATGCGTACGTCCTTCATGGACTACGCGATGAGCGTCATCGTCGCACGTGCTCTTCCGGACGTACGGGACGGCTTAAAACCCGGACACCGCCGGATTCTCTATGCGATGAACGACCTCGGTATTCGTGCCGATAAACCACATAAAAAGTCTGCCCGTATCGTCGGGGAAGTCATCGGTAAGTATCACCCGCACGGGGATTCTGCCGTCTATGACACGATGGTCCGCATGGCGCAAGACTTCAGCTACCGCTACGAACTCGTCGATGGACACGGAAACTTCGGTTCTGTCGATGGAGACTCGGCGGCTGCGATGCGATATACGGAAGCTCGTATGTCAAAAATCGCGATGGAGATCGTTCGCGATATCAACAAAAACACAGTTGACTTCAAAGATAACTACGATGGTTCGGAACGCGAACCGGAAGTCTTACCGTCGCGCTTCCCGAACTTGCTCGTCAACGGTTCAAGCGGGATCGCGGTCGGGATGGCAACAAACATTCCGCCGCACCAGTTAGGTGAGGTCATCGATGGTGTCTTAGCATTGTCCCACGACCCAGAAATCACGATCCAAGAACTGATGCAGCACATTCCGGGACCTGATTTCCCAACAGCTGGTGAAATTCTTGGTCGTAGCGGGATTCGTCGCGCTTATGAGACAGGACGTGGCTCAATCATCGTCCGCGCGAAAGCTGAAATCGAACAGACGAAAAAAGACCGGGAACGGATCATCGTGACGGAG
>NZ_DJUM01000026.1:58443-61349 GCF_002440475.1 Exiguobacterium sp. UBA6282
AAAACATTGACGCTTAAAGAAATGCTCTATCATTACCTCGAGCATCAAAAAGAAATCGTTCGTCGTCGGACACAGTTCGATCTCGAAAAAGCAGAAGCACGTGAACACTTGCTCGCTGGTCTACGGATTGCGCTTGATCATTTGGATGAAGTCATTCAAATCATTCGCGGGAACCGGACAGCAGACGCAGCACGTGAACAGTTGATGGAGCGTTTTGCGTTATCTGAGAAACAATCACAAGCGATTCTCGATATGCGCTTACAACGCCTGACAGGTCTTGAGCGGGAAAAAATTGAAGCAGAATATGACGAAATCATGCAATTGATCGCAGAACTTAACCGCATCCTTGCGAGTGAAGAAGTCTTGCTTGATTTGATCCGGACAGAACTCGAGGAATTGAAGGAACGTTTCAACGACGAGCGTCGGACGGAAATCCGGATGGATCATATCGAATTCGAAGATGAAGACTTGATTCCGGAACAAGATATCATCATCACGTTGACAAGCAGTGGTTATATCAAACGGATGACGACGGATTCGTACCGGACACAGCGCCGCGGTGGACGTGGCGTTCAAGGAATCGGAACGAACGACGAGGATTACGTTACGCGTCTCTTATCTTGTTCGACGCATGATACGATTCTATTCTTTACGAACCGCGGGAAAGTCTACCGGATTCGTGGATATGAAGTACCGGAGATGAGCCGGACATCAAAAGGTGTGCCGATCATCAACCTCATCCAAATTGAACGCGATGAAAAGGTCGAGACGATGATTCCAGTCAACTTCAAACGTTATCTTGAGGAGCAACAAGCAACTGAAGCACCTGTCGAGGTGGTTGAAGGAGAGATTGAAGAGACGGAAGAAGCGCTCGAAACGGAAGAAGTCGTTCAAGATGAGCAAAAATCATTGATCTTCATGACACGCAAAGGGCGTGTCAAACGTTCACCGTTGTCCGCATATGCCCGGATCAACAAAAATGGTTTGATTGCGATTCGGTTGTTTGAAGACGATGAATTGACATCTGTTCGTCTTGCATCGACGGATGATGAAGTCTTTGCTGTTTCAACAAGCGGGAAAGCGATTCGTTTCCCAATCACGAATGTCCGCTCGATGGGACGTGGTGCTCGTGGTGTCAAAGCGATGACGTTACGCCCAGACGATTTCGTCGTCGGGATGGAACTTGCACGTGATGCACAAGATGTTCTGGTTATTACGGAAAAAGGATTCGGTAAACGAACACCGATGACCGAGTTCCGTAGTCAATCGCGTGGTGGGAAAGGATTGATCGCGAGTAAGGTAACAGATCGCGTCGGTCAAATCGTTGCCATGCGAATCGTTGATGTCGATGATGACATCATGATCATGACAGAGAGCGGTATCGTTATTCGGACAGACTCGCAATACATTTCACGTGTCGGCCGCAACACCCAAGGGGTGAAGGTCATTCGAATTGAAGAAGGTGACCGTGTTGCAACGGTTGCGAAACTGAAAAGAGAAGAAACCGATGAAACGGAAGAAGATACGGATCTTGTATCAGAAGAGAATGTAGTCGAATCGGATGCTTCAGAAGAAGTGGAAGAGTAAGCAAGACGTTAGTAAGGAAGCAGCAGAGTGATACCACTCTGCTGCTTTTATCTACATATATAGAAAGAAGAGAAAGGAACGAAGCGATATGCGAGTGGCAAGTGACCAATTACGCATCGGGGATCGTTTAACCGAATCGATCTACTTACATACAGATCATCCGATCGTAGAAGCAGGGAAAAAAATTGGAACCGACGAGTTACGACGAATCCAACGGTTTTTGATTAAAGAAGTCACCATCGAGGATCGTCCTGATCTTGTCGAAGGTGAAAAGATACAGATTGAAACAGTGGCTGCGCAGATAGAACATCCTTTTGAAGAGTTCATTCGCTCCTATAATAAAGTCTTCATGTCATGGGAACAGGGGATGAAGCCAAATGTGTATGAAGCTTTGAGTTGGGTCAAACAGTCCGTCCCGGAACAAATTACGAGACAAGATGTTCTGCCATTCTTCCTTGAACGGGGAACGGAAGCTTACACTGTGCGACATGCCATTTATCGAGGAGCAGTTGCCCAGATGCTTGCTGAAGCAGTCAGAAAAGAACGGAAAATGATCCATGAGCTGTGGACGGCATCTTATTTTGCGGATTACGGACTAGCGCGGATCATGGAATGGCGTCACACGAAACGTTATGAAGCGATGCAACAGGAAATTTTTCAACGTCACCCGGCAATGGCATATCAAGTCTTGCAAAAGGAGACGATTATCTCCGACACGGTAAATCGTTTGATTGTTCAACATCATGAACGTTTAGATGGATCTGGTTATCCTCTAAAGGTAAAAGGTGATAAGATTGCAGATCATGCTCGATTGTTCATTGTAGCAGATGTTTTTGCTGCAATGACAAGTTGGCGCCCATACCGGGAAGCGTATACGCCGTTTGACGCATATCGTCATTTAAAAGCGCGACCGATGCAATATTGTTCAAAATATGTATTATTGCTTGGACAGTTACTTCTACCGATTGAAGTCGGTGATCGCGTATTGATGAGTAATGGGAAGATTGCAACAATCGCTCAAAAGAATCCAGTCTTTGATCGCCCCGTCATTTCTTATGAAGACCAGGGAAGAAGGATCATCGTTGATTTAATGGAAGAACGACAGCATAGCATCATTCAATTGATGGATTGATAAGGAATAAGTAGCCTCTTGAGCCTAATTCGTAAGGTTCAAGAGGTTTGTTCATGATTTTAAAAATAATTTTAAAATAAGTGTTGCGCAATAATAAAACGCATGATATATTATTACATGTCCTTAACAAAGACAAACGCTTGAAACAAACGAAAAAACAATTTCAAAAAGTTGTTGACTTCTTGTT
>NZ_DJUM01000011.1:0-92464 GCF_002440475.1 Exiguobacterium sp. UBA6282
CTCTGACTGATTTGCCCACATGACAATAGTGTCCAAAAAACGAAGTCCCGTGTGACTATCCTTTGAACATGTGTCTGTGTACCTATTCAGTTGAGTAAACTGTATTATCATGAATCGACACGTTATAGTGTCTTGTTCATTACGTTACAAGTATAAATCTGTAACACCTTAAAATCAAAGGAAATGTTTTATTTTTTTCGTGTTTCACATTGTGAATTCAATCACAAAACTAGAATATTCCATCTTCTGTATCATTCGATATTTTCCTACTGTGTTAGTTGTCATCATTCCCCACTTTCCTATGCTATACTTTTTGTAGACGAAAGGAGTGTTGTTCATGATCACCATGAATGAAATCGTACGCGAAGACGTTCCTGCTCTTCACGAACGGTCAGTAGAAGTGACCTTCCCTCTCAGCGATGAGGATAAGGAAACGATGCGACTCATGCGCGAGTTCCTCGCCAACAGTCAAGATGACGAAATTGCGAAGAAATACGATTTACGAAGCGGCATTGGACTTGCAGCACCACAAATCGGTATCAACAAGCGCATGTTCGCAATCCGCTTACCGGATGGTGATGATTTGCTGGAATTTGGTATCTATAATCCAAAAATCATCAGTCATTCCGTTGAGCAGACGTATTTAACGGGCGGCGAAGGATGTCTGTCCGTCGACCGTGAAGTCGAAGGACATGTACCGCGCTATATGCGTATTACCCTAACTGGCATCGATCATAACGGAAATCCGGTAAAATTACGTTTAAAAGGGATGAAAGCAATCGTCTGTCAACACGAATATGATCATTTAGATGGTGTCATGTTCTATGATCGGATCGATAAAAAAGAACCATTCAAGGAATATGGTCCTGCCACATAATACAAAAATCCTCGTTTCCGTTTCCGGAAACGAGGATTTTTTCGAATCAGACTTCCATGATGATCGGCATGACCATCGGATGACGTTGTGTTTTTTCAGTTAAATACGGTGTGAGCGTATCATTGATGACTTGTTTGATGTCCGTCCATTTCGTGTTACGGTTCGCAAGCGATTGATCAAGCGAACGCTTAAGTAGACGTTCAGCATCTTTAATCAAATTACCTGACTCACGCATGTAGACGAAACCACGCGAGATGATATCCGGTCCTGAGACGAGACGATTCGTTTTAGAGTCAAGCGTCACGACAACGACGACAAGTCCCTCTTCTGAGAGAATACGGCGGTCTCGTAAGACGATGTTACCGATATCACCGATTCCTTTTCCATCGACATAAACGGCATTCGCTTGAATCTTCCCAGTGATAGCGGCTGCATTCGCATCTAATGCCAGTACTTCACCGTTATCCATGACGAAGCAGTTCTCTTCCGGTACACCAGCATCCATCGCAAGCGACATATGCTTCTTCAGCATCCGGTATTCCCCGTGAATCGGCATGAAGTATTTCGGATTCAATAGACGTAACATGAGCAACTGCTCTTGTTGACTACCGTGACCTGATGTATGGATATCATTCAGTTTACCGTACATGACATCTGCGCCAGCTTTATATAGCTGATTGATCGTCTTTCCGACAGAAACGACGTTTCCTGGGATTGGTGACGAAGAGAAGATGACGAGATCATCTGGAATGATTGAAATTTGACGGTGTGTTCCGTTTGCGATACGGCTAAGGGCCGCCATCGGTTCTCCTTGTGAACCGGTACAAAGGATCGTCAACTCGTTTGATTTATAACGCTTCATCTCGTTCGGCTCGATGATCGTACCCTTCGGCGCCTTGATGAAGTCAAGTTCTTGACCAATCATCATGACCTTATCCATGCTACGTCCGAAAACGACGATTTTTCGTCCTGCTTCAACAGAAGCATTGACGACTTGTTGGAGACGATAGATGTTCGATGCGAATGTCGCGAAAATGATTCGTCCTTCCGCCTTACGGAAGATGTCTGAAATCGTTTCCCCAACGACACGTTCGCTCATCGTAAAACCTTCCACTTCAGCGTTCGTAGAATCCGATAAGAGGCACAAGACGCCTTCCTTACCAAGTTCAGCCATTTTCGCTAAATCAGCAGGTTCTCCGACCGGTGTGAAATCGAACTTAAAGTCCCCTGTATGCACGATATTGCCTTGTGGTGTCTTGACGACGACACCGAACGAGTTCGGAATCGAGTGTGTCGTACGGAAGAACGAGATACTCGTCTTCCGAAACTTGATGATCGAATCTTCATCGATTTCATGAAGTTCTGCATTCCGAAGCAAACCGTGTTCTTCTAGTTTGACTTTAATGAGACCCATTGCAATTTTTCCAGCGTAAATCGGTAAGTTTACTTGTTTAAGCAAGAAAGGAAGACCGCCAATATGGTCTTCGTGACCGTGCGTGATGAAGACCCCTTTGACCTTATCTTTGTTCTTGATCAAATAAGTGTAGTCCGGAATGACATAGTCGATTCCGAGTAATTCATCCTCAGGGAACATGACACCCGCGTCGATGACGATGATTTCATCTTGGAATTGAACGACATACGTGTTCTTTCCGATTTCCCCGAGTCCACCGAGTGCGAAGACGGCGGCTTGATGGTTTTTGACGAACTTCATTCGAACGTCGCAACCTTGAAGTCAGGATGTTGTTGTTCGTATGTCAAAAATTCTCCACTAACTTCGCGGATGAACTCAATGTTGATCTCTTTGAGGTGGTCAATCGTTGATCGCACGTCACGAATGCTTTCCCCTTCTACATACATCGTTTCTGTCCGTTCACGAACAGGTGCTTCCGAACGAAGCGGTTGGTAAAATACTTTAAAAATCATGTCTAGCAACTCCTTATCAGTACATTGTTTTTTGTCCTTAGTACAGTATACACGATACATGGACTATTTTTCATCCTTATTCCGCATGTTCCCTTCCGGCAACACGCTTTTGGTTATGCTATACTTTCACATGAACAGGTCATTTCGACCAATTAAAAAGAGAAGGTGAAACCATGGCAAATCAGAAAGTCGTCTTTTTCGATATCGACGGAACCTTATTGCATGATGGTCATTTCGTTCCGGAATCAACAAAACAGGCAATTCGTCAACTTCAAGAAAACGGTGTATATGTAGCGCTCGCGACTGGACGCGGTCCCGCAATGTTATCTGGGATTCGTGAGTTGCTCAACATTGATACGATCATCGGTTACAACGGGCAAATTGTCGTTCATCAAAACGAAATCATCTACAAACGTCCACAACCTAAAGTCGATCTGACACATTTGACGCAACAAGCAAAGGAAAACGGACATACGCTTGTCTATCTTGGCGAAACAAAAGGTTTTACAACGAAATCAAATGATTTTCATGTCGTTGATTCGCTCGGAGATCTCGACATGCCGTTACCGCTTCACGATGAAGAAGCCTTCTTGTCTCACGATGTGTTTCAAACGCTTGTCTACTGCACGGCAGAAGAAGAAGCAGATTACATCAAACGTTACGATGCTTTTGATTTCATTCGCTGGCATCCCCATGCGATGGATGTCATCAACGTCGGGTCCTCGAAAGCAGAAGGCATCAAACAGTTCTTGAAATTGACAAACATTCGCCGCGAGGATACCTTCGCTTTTGGAGATGCTCTCAATGACCTTGAAATGCTACGCTATGTCGGAACCGGTATTGCAATGGGCAACGGACTTCCGGAAACAAAAGCCGCTGCCGATTATGTCACGAAACCTATTCTTGAAGACGGTATCGCACATGGACTTAAAGAATTCCAACTCATCTAATAGATAGATGTAAAGCTGAGGCATGCCTCAGCTTTTTTTAGTTCTTTACTTTATGAATCGCGCGTTCTAAGCGATCAAGATCTTCGTTCTCACCAATGACGACGAGATAATCGCCTTTTTCGATGACTTCATCTGCCTGCAAGGAGATCATGACATTTTCACCCCGTTTGATGGCGACAACATTTGCTCCATATTTACTTCGTAAGTCGAGATCAATCAAGGTTTGTTTTGCCATCCGATCACTGACTTTAATCTCAACGATTGAGAATTCTTGTGATAAGTCTAAGTAGTCAAGGATATTCGAACTCATCAATCCGTTCGCAATCCGAACCCCCATATCCCGCTCAGGGTGAACGATGAAATCCGCTCCAATTTTTCGCAATACTTTTTCATGGTAATCATTCGTTGCTTTGACGGTGATCGATTGCACACCGAGCTCTTTTAAAATCAACGTCGTCAAGATAGACGCTTGAATGTTTTCCCCAATAGCGACGATGACATGATCAAAGTTTCGAATCCCCAAACTTTTTAAAACGTTCTCATCGGTCGTATCGGCAATGACAGAATGTGTCGCAATCCCCATGAATTCGTTGACACGTTCCTCATCGGAATCAATTGCCAAGACATCATAGCCGTTTTTCGATAATTCGCGGACAATCGAGCCACCAAAACGCCCTAGTCCGATTACTGCAAACTCTCCATTCATTTTCACAACTCTCCTTCACAATCGCTCTTCATTAGTAGTGTACCCGATTCAATTTAAAAATACTATAAACGCCTCTGCGAATCGCAGAGGCGTTTATCCATTCATTATTTTGATGATTTTCCACGTACATAATCGTTATCGAACAAGAAGAGCCGTAAAATCAAATACAACGCCGGAATTAAGAGTAAAAGTCCGAAGATGAAAACGACGACGAGTGCGGAAGCCATCGTTTCGTTTACGACTGCTTTGTTGATATCGATATATGGATACAAGATATACGGCAAGTGTGTATATCCGTAACCGAACCACGCGACTGCATACTGTAACATGACCGCGACGAACGCGATGCCATAGTTTTTCTTCATATAGACGAGTGTCACGGCAATGAGGAAAAATAAGAAACTAGCAGCGAACCACCACCAGTTGCCGTTTAGGATATTTTCATAATGCCATGCCGCTTGGTTCTTCAGTCCAAAGAAGACGAGCGCACAGACGAGGATTGTTGGTCCACTCCAAAAGAGTGCCCATTTCCGAATAAGCGGCGTAGCTCCCTCATCTTTCGCTTTATCCGCGTAGAATAAGAGGAACATCGCGCTGATGTATAAGACAGATACGATAGCGAGCGCTACGACCGTCCACGAGTAAAAGTTCGAAAATAATTTCGTTCCTAAAAACTCAACTGTATCATTCGTTTTGCGGATGAAACCACCTTGACTGATTGTCAATGTCGTCGACATCGCAGCAGGAATCAGCAACCCTGTCGCTCCATATAAAAATGTGTAGAACATGCTGTCGTTTGATCCATAATTGGCGAACGCATAAAAACTACCACGAATCGCAATCAAGACAAGAACAATTGACGCTGGTACGAGTAGTGCCGTACCGAAATAATAAGCGGAGTCTGGGAAGAACCCAACTAGTCCTACGAAGAAGAATACGAAGAAGACATTCGTTACCTCCCAAACAGGAGAGAGGTAACGAAGAATCAATCGATTCGTCAGATGATCCCGCTTCGTATATTTTGAATAAAAGGCGTAAAATCCAGCACCGAAGTCAATTGAGGCAACGATGAGATATCCGTACAGGAAAGTCCAAAGGACTGTGATCCCTAGTGTTTGAACGTCCAAATCGTTCCCTCCTTACTTGTTATCATCCACGAACATTGCTTCACCGCGTGCATGGTGGTTTTCAGCAAGTTCTTGAAGTTCTTTTCCAACCGTGTTTTTCTTAAACATCCGTAATAAGACGACCGTACAAATCGTACCAAGCAACAAGTACAATGCACTGAATAAAATGAGCATCGGACCAACCGCTGTTGAAGTCGTCGCCGCGTCCGCTGTNNAGTTCGCATGATACCGTAAAGCGTCCAAGGTTGACGACCAATCTCAGCGTACATCCATCCCGCTTCGATTGAAATCATCGCTAACGGACCACCGATGAACACCCCTCGTAAAATCCACTTATTATATGGATTCAATTTTTTCAATCGGAATGCCAAGATGAACAAAGCAGAGATAGCAGTCAAGTACATCCCAATCGATACCATGATATCAAAGAAATAGTGGACGATCAGTGGTGCTTGATCTTCTTTTGCGAATTCGTTTAAACCGATGACTTCCGTATTCGGAGCCCCACCTGCAAGAATTGAGAGCGCATATGGGATTTTGACGGCTCCTTTGATTTCATAACTGCCGTCTTCTTGCTGATCAAGTATCCCACCAAAAATCAATTCTGCTTCATTTGTCGTATCAAAATGCCATTCCGCAGCTGCTAGTTTTTCTGGCTGGTATTTCGCTAAATATTTCCCTGAGAAGTCACCGACAAGTGCTGTCGAGAACGCGAAAATCAGACCAGCCATGACAGTGAGACGAAGAGCTTTCTTATGATATGCCGTCTCTGCTGCTGAGAGTGTCTTTTTGCGAAGCAAATGGAACGCCGCGATTGCTGCCAAGATAAAGGCAACAGTCAAGTAAGCTGAAACGATGACGTGTGTCGCCTTCGTCGGTGTCGCTGTATTAAACATTGCTTTTAATGGTTCGATTTGCGTTAACGTACCATTGACGATCTTAAATCCTTCTGGTGAGTTCATGAAGGAGTTGACTGTCGTGATGAAGAACGCTGATGCTGTCGCACCAATG
This sequence comes from Exiguobacterium sp. UBA6282, assembly GCF_002440475.1. Lineage (NCBI taxonomy): Bacteria > Bacillati > Bacillota > Bacilli > Caryophanales > Exiguobacterium > Exiguobacterium sp. UBA6282. The sequence goes on from NZ_DJUM01000011.1 coordinate 6,598, forward strand.
ACGACTGGAATCCCAATCAACCAGTGCAACCATGGATTTTTGAACCGGTCCCACGTATACAAGTAAATACCAAGGAAAATCGCTTCAAAGAAGAACGCGAACGTTTCCATAAATAGTGGCAAAGCAATTGTTTGACCCGCTACTTGCATGAGTGACGGCCAAAGTAATGATAGTTGCAAGCCGATTGCCGTCCCTGTTACGACACCGACTGCTACGGTAACGACGTATCCACGCGTCCACCGTCTTGCTAATAAGATATAATCTGGATCTTTGCGTTTCAGACCGATGAATTCAGCTGCCAGTACCATGAGCGGTACTCCGACACCAATCGTCGCGAAAATAATATGAAACGCTAGTGTGAGCCCTGTCAACAATCGACTGAGCACTACGGGATCATTGAACATGTATTTAGCCCCCTCTTCCTAAAACATACTTCTCTATATGGTCTATAACCGTATCATAGAGAACATAACCCTTTGTGTCTGTTTATAATGTTTGATGTAACAAATTGTTCACATATACACGTGATTTTTTTCACAAAATGTTCGAAAACTCTTATTCCTACATATATTAAAAACTTTCCCATTCCTGAATTCGAAAGGGAAAGCTTTATATCCTTTATTATTTCATAAAAATTTTTAAACATACTCTCGGAAATAATGGTCAAGTAAATCAATGACAAAAGAAATGGCTGATTCATCCGGGTTTAATGTTGGTTGATGCAAACCAGATGTCGGATTATCGACGCCGAGCCAGAACATCATCCCTGGGATCTCTTTCAGCATGAAACCAAAATCTTCCCCTGTCATCGCCGCGTCACATTCGATATAGTTGGCATTCATCTTTACGAATGATGAGAATTTATCCACGATTTGCCGGTCGTTGACGACTTCATAATAGCGATTACCGAATTGCAGATCGATTTTAACACCAAACGAAGCTTCGATTCCTCGAATGATGTCACGGACACGACGTTCGAGTTTTTCCATGTCTTCGCCGTTTAGCGCACGCATCGTTCCGTCAAGAACCGCTCTACCGGCAATGACATTCTCACGAATACCTGCATCCACTTTCCCAATCGTGATGACACTACAATTCATCGGATTAATGGATCGACTGACGATCGTTTGCAATTGCATGATCAAGGCTGCTTGCGCAACAACTGTATCAATCGTCAAATGAGGAAAAGCCGCATGACCACTTTGACCATAGATCGTGATATGAACTTCTCGAGCACTCGCGAACAGTACGCCTGGACGACTAGCAATCGTACCGACTGGATATTCCGGTGCAACGTGAAGACCATACATCTCACTCGGACGATATTTTTCAAACAATGGACTTTTAATCATCGGCTCCGCCCCGCCCGGTCCTTCTTCTGCCGGTTGGAATAAAAAGACGACATCATCCATGACTGGTAGTTCAACAATCCGTTTCATCAACCCTAAAGCAATCGAGGCATGCATGTCATGACCACACGCATGCATGAACCCTGGGTGTTCTGAGCAATACGGAAGCCCTGTCGCTTCTTCAATCGGTAACCCATCAATATCTGCGCGATACCCGATCGTTCGGTTTCCAGTCAATCCTTTCACTCGAACGAAAACACCTGTTTCAAATGTGTCATATGTGACACGATCTGGCGGATATGCACGAATTTGTTCCAATATAAAAGCTTGCGTCTTAAATTCCTTGAACCCTGGTTCCGGTATTTTATGAAGCGCGCGCCGCATCTCAATGGCGTATTCCATCTGACTGACTTCCTCCTTCTTCTTTTACGATGTCCCAAAAAGCTTGGACTTGTTTTAATTCAAGCATCGATTCCGTGGACAAGATCCAAGTATCTCGCTTCAGTACTTTTCCGGATGATGTCTTCAACGGAAGCTGCATGACTTCATTCGATTGCTGAATCGTCGACTCAGGTAAGATAGCAAAACCGATGCCATGTAACGCCATCTGTTTGCATGTCTCGATTTGATCGACGACCAAAGTCCGAGAGGGTGGACTTGCGAACCGATCTTGCCACCACTCTAAAATTTCTTGATAGTACGTCGAATCACTTTTGAACTGGATGAACGGGCGATCCGTCACACGCAATTGTTCAATCGACGTCAACTCACTATCAACTAGATAGAGCGGATCTGAGAAAAGGCGCTCTTTAACACCTTTCCAGTCCGGGTTTCCACGAATGATCCCGATATGAAAGTGTTCCTCTAACATATGACGCATCATCTCACTTGACCATCCGGTGACCAACTGGACACGCACATGCGGATAACGCTCGACGAATCGTTTTAAGACACGCGGGAGCCAGTATTGTCCCATGATGGAGGCGACAGCAATCCGAAGCGTTCCGTAAACGGCACCCTCTTCTGCCGTCAATTCACTTTTTAGTTCGAGTTCCTTCCGATTCATCTCTTTTGCGAGACCAATCACTTTTTCTCCTTGCGGTGTGATGCTTAAGCCACGCGATGAACGAATGAATAGTTTGGTTCCCCAGCGTCTCTCAATCGCAACAAGACGTTGACTAAGCGCAGGTTGTGAAACGAATAATCGTTCAGCAGCTCGCCTCATATTCAATTCTTCCGATAAAGTGATCAACATTTCCATTTCCGACACTTGCAATGTGAGATTCGACTCCTCATGATATAAGATGGCATTAGTTTAACACGTTAGAAAGGACGATACATATGACACGCTATCATTTTATGTTCATCATCTCAACGATTGCAACGCTTGGCAGTCTCTATTTTAGTGAAATTCGTGGATTCATTCCCTGCCCTCTCTGTTGGTGGCAACGACTATTCATGTATACGACAGCCTTTTATTTGCTCATATCCTTGTTCCGGTCGAAAACGATCGATCCACTCTTTGTACGCCTATATGTGCTTGCCGGCTTTGGTGTCGCCTTGTACCATGTCATCCTTGAGCGTTTACCCGATGGCGAAGCGTTATGTTCGAGTGGCTGTCTCATCAAATGGGTCAACTATTTCGGTTTCTTGACGATTCCGATGATGAGTCTCATTGCCTTTACATTACTCTTGATTCTAGCGTTCTATCCAGCACGTTCGAACAATGAAGCGTAAGATATGAATCTTTGGTCAATACAAAGAAGGAGAAGTCAATTCGGCTTCTCCTTCTTTTGTCGTTTTACATCACGTCCATCGATTGAAAACACTTACGGCGCTTGAGAACGCAAGCTCTGAGAGTTGTCCCGTCCCTTCACACCAGTCTCCGACGAAAGCAACACCTGCATGTCCCGGAATTTGAGTCGCAAGAGGACCTTGCCCCATTTTCCATTTGATTTCTTGTACGACTGCTCGTTTAATCGTTCGTTCTGCAACGATACGTTCTCTCCAGTCTGTGAAATGAACGTCAAGCATCTGTTCGATTCCCGTTCGAACATGTCCGATATAATCAGGATCCTCAAGTCGATCGTGTTCAAGATAAGCGATTGCTTGAAGGACTTGACCATCCTTTGGTGCGAGGCTTGCATCATAATGCGATAAATCCGTGATGAACGCTCGATGCGAACGGTCGTAGATGTATGAATACGGTGTTTGGATATAAGGCTGAAGTCCGAGATCATACACGAAAACTTCGACGGGTTCATGACTCGCATGCGGTGTCACGAATTTTTGGATCGTCGTTGGAGTCGCCATTTTTAAGATTTCACGTGGTGGTACGGCAAAGATGATCCGTTCCACATTCCATTCTTGTTTTTTTCGATCACGTACCAAGAATCCTGTCGTAGTCAATTCGACTGCTGTTATTTTTGTTTTTTTCAAGATCTCTCCGCGATTCTCTAGGATGATCCGTTCCAATTCCTGTACTAACCCTTGCCAGCCCCCTTCGATGTATGAGACAGGCTTTCGCGTCCGAAAAAGCTTTTGATAATACTCGAAATAGACATCTGATGGAATTTTTTCTGGTTCTGCCGTAAAAAAATTCGTTGATGCCAAATCAAGCATCAACTGTGCCACTTGTTCATCGACGCGTTCTGTTTTTAACCATTGCCCGATGGATTGTTGCGGATTCCCTCGTTCGACTCGTAAAATCGTTTTAATAATCTCCCATGTAAAACGTACTTTGTTCGTTCCTTCGATGACTTCTGTTTTCAGTAGTCCCCAGGCATTCGCAGGAACAGCCGTCAAATGACCTGAAAACTCATATTTCGCACGACTCGCTGAAAAATCAAGCCACGTCACTTCGATACCGAGTTGTTTCGTTAATTTGCGAAGAATTGATTGATCGCGTCCATAAATCGCATGGGCACCGTAATTAAATGTAAAGCCCTTTACGGTTTGAGAGGTGGCACGTCCTCCGAGTAATCCAGCATCCCAGAGCGTGACCGGTGTTCCTTGTTTTGCAAATAACGCCGCTGCTGTCAATCCGGATAACCCTCCACCTATGATCCCAATCGTCATACTCTCGCCTCCTCAACCATCGTTTCTCTTCTTTTCCCATAACGACCGGAGAAGAATCGAAGAACATGAAAAAAGACATGATTTCAATCATGAAATCATATCTCCTTATTTTTGATTATGCTTTCCACCATTCATCAAGTGGTGAGACGGGCATATGATGCTTATGTCCAACACGTTTATACTGCGTCTCTAACTTTTCTTGACTTGCTTCTGAAATCGACTTACCTTCCAAATAATCATCAATTTCTTCGTATGTCATTCCGAGTGCCACTTCGTCTGGTAGTGCCGGACGATTTTCTTCAAGGTCTGCTGTCGGAACTTTTTCAATCAAGACTTCTGGGGCGTTCAAGTAACGTAAGAGTTGTTTCCCTTGCCGTTTATTCAGTCCCGATAATGGTGTTAAATCACATGCACCATCCCCATGTTTCGTGTAGAATCCCGTCACGAATTCGGCTGCATGATCCGTTCCAACGACTAAACAGCCATAATGAGCGGCTAAATCATATTGACTCTTCATTCGTTCTCGCGCTTTCGTATTTCCTTTGCTAAAGTCTGAAAGTTCTGCACCTGTCGCCTCTTCGAATGCCCGCATCGATGCTTCGACCGCTGGTTTGATATTCACACGAAGCGAATGATCCGGTTGAATAAAAGTCAAGGCTGCCTGTGCGTCTGCTTCATCTTGTTGTTCACCATAAGGCAAGCGGACCGCATAAAATGAGACATCTTGTCCCTCTTCTTTTCGCAACTCTTCAACTGCCAGTTGGCATAGACGACCTGCGAGCGTTGAATCTTGTCCCCCGGAGATGCCTAATACGAATCCCTTCGCCCCTGTATGCTTGAGATACGCCTTCAAGAAGGCTACCCGCTCGTTTACTTCTTGGGCTGGATCAATGATAGGTTTAACGCCTGTTACTTGGATGATTTCTTGTTGCATGAATAAATTCACTCCTTCACATCGTTTTGATCGTCATTTTGAATCAATCATTTGGTGATCCGTCGTTTGTTTTGCATTTGCTCCTTTGAACTGGCGGATTGTCGATACGCGAACTTCCTTGCTATCACCTAAAGAGGAGATCGGTAATTCAACCGTGTACTGTTTCGTTTCGCGTTTTGTGAACGTATCCTTCTCAATCGCTTGCGTGAATACTTGCTCTTTCTCAAAATCATACGTTACGTGTTGTTTCGCATCAATCAATTGAGCCTGAAATCGTTGCGAGGAAGGATATGTCACGTTTACACTGTGATCATTTGGATTCGTTAAGGAAATGTCTAATTGCATCATACTGTCTTGCTTTGTCGTTTTGACTGCAATCTGAATCGGTTCGTTCATGGTTTTTGTTGCCTGTTGTTTCTTTTCTTGGCAACCTGCTAAACAAACAGTAAGCAGCAACAGAATGAAAACGAGACGTTTCATTTCATCCCTCCTTTTATCTAATCAATTTTATCACAAAAAAAAGCGAGAGAGGATTTCCTCTCTCGCACATTTCATCTCTTATGCTACAGGTAAAGTAGATGGATTCATCTTGAACGAAAACAATTGCTCTAAACCTGTCGCAAACAGTTCGTCACAAATATCTTCTGCCGCGTTTGCTGGTGCAACCAATGTAATCGTACGACTGTCAATTGTTTCGATCGTGACATATACCCCTGTTGTTGTCCGTTCCTTGTATCCTACTGCTAAATCAGTTTCAGCGAAAAGTAACATATCCCCGATTCTCCCCTTTTCTCATTCATATGCCAAGCCAAAAGATGACCTACATGCTTCGAATTCGTTATTGTAGGTTTACTGTATCAAAGAGATGAAAAAAGAAGAGAATAGTCATTCGACATTTCATTTCAAAACAATATTCCAGTTCAAATAGGGATATTTTGGAATAATCTATATAGTTGTTGCATGCAAGCGTTTTTACGAGCGTTTCCAACACATTTCATTTCGATTTCAAAAAGATGACAACATAATTTTGATTATTTTACCATCATTTTTAGATAACAGGGAAAATATACCTAGACAATCGATGGCTCATTTTGTCGAATGATTCTTTCACACAATATTATTTTGAGTTCTCATGAACTTTCATCTATCATTCGATTCATTTGTTGCCAGACCGTCCCTAGTGCTTCTTCCCCACTTTCGATTCGAGTCAAGGCGAGTTCCGCCTGTAAAGCGACTTCATATTCTCGGTCTCGGCTCGCTTCACGCAGTCTTGGAATCGACTGTTCTGTTCCAACATCGAACAGGAATCGAGCAGCCCGCCAACGTACTAGTTTATTTTTATCCGTCAAAGCCTCCATCATCATTGGTTCAGCCTCTGGCATCGCCCAATCCGAAATCGTATCACCTGCTGTTCGTCGTACGATACCTGATGGATCATGGAGTGCACTTGTCAGATACTCTAATAATTCTTCCCGATGTTCTTCGAACATCCCAAGCTTTACGATTGCTTGACGACGAATTTGCATTTTTTCATCCTGTAATAATCGTGCATACGCCGGAACCCATTCCATTTCAACAGGCAGTTCATCAAGCGCCGCAAATCGTTCTTTCCAATCAGACGAACGAATAGCTTGACCACTAAAGGCAATATCTTCCCCTGCTGCGAGCGACTTGAGACGTTCGATACGTTCGACTGGATATGCGATCTCAATCTCATTCGCTACTTCACGCAAACTTTCGTCAAGGTCACCGTATCGAGGTGCTTGTTCCACCCAGCGTCGATCGCTAATGACATTCTGAACGAATGGTTGGACGAATAGCGCTGCTTCTCGGAATCGTTCTGGCAACCCTTCTCGTTTTTCTTCTAATCCTTTCACACCTTTGATTTGCATTGGTACGCCTAAAATGAACTGTACAAATAAATGGACTGGCTCATACTCAGCATCTGTCTCGTGCTGTTCAACGTCATTTAACGTTTCACCGAACGCACGTCGTATATCGATGACAAGCGAACGCCAATCATATTTCGGATAACGCTCGATCGATAAAAAGTCACTGACCTGATAAACAAACTTAACGCCAGGTATTTCAAGTAATCTCTGAATGTGTTCCGGTGCGCCAAAGGCATGCTCGAATGTCTGCCCCTTTTCCGAAAAGACCTCATCAACGATGACTTTCATGTTATTTGGACTTGGTGTTGGTTCAATCGCTACGATTTTCATGTGTATCCCCTCCACTTCTATCATTTCAGATATCTAATCTGAAATGCAAAGCAAATGCCCTACAGACATGACCGTAGGGCAAAAACTTACTTGAATGCTTCTTCGATAATTGCAACGAAGGCATCCGGTGTCTCAAGCATCCCCATGTGTCCACTGTCTGTTGACCGATGTATGAGATGATCATTTGTTGGTGCAAACGCACTTTCCTCTGAGATCAATGGATCCTTCGTACCATGAATGATGACACCTTTTACGTTTGCTTTCGTTAAAGCTTTCGTCATATCCCGACGATCTCGCATCGCAGAGAGTGCACGGATGGCTCCTTCGACGGTCATCATATACCCAATTTCAAGTGCTTCAGCAACAGCGAATTCATCGGCTCCTTCCGCAAATAAGGACGGAACAAGACCATTGACAAATTCTCTTACACCAACTTCTTCGACGCGCGTGATATTTTGATTTCGTTTTTGTTTCGCTTGTTCATCATCTGCTTTCGCCGTTGAGTAAACGAGACCATATCCACTGATTTGTTCGGCATACCTTTCCACGATTGCAGCCGTGATGTACCCGCCAAAAGAGTGACCAACGATGATTGGCTTTTCAACACCACGTCGCTCTAGATCATCCATGACCCATTCTGCGAATCCCTCAATCGTATCAGGTCCGACATCCAGTCCTTCATGTCCTGGTAAACTCAACGGTAAAACTTCAAAAGAATGTCGTAAATTTGCCTCTACCCGATTAAAATAATCTGTCCCTCCTGTAAATCCATGTAGGAGTACAAGTGTTTGTTTTTCCATTGACTACCTCATCCCTTCCACTCAGATGCGAGCATACGGTACATCGTCAAGTTCATGAAACGACCATGACTATATGCATAATCTTCTAATAATCCTTCTGCTTGAAACCCTAATTTTTGCACCAATGCATTGGAAGCAAGATTCTCAGGTGCTACGAGAGCACTGATGCGATGGAGAGCGAATTCCTCAAATCCGTAAGTCAGAACAGCTCGAGCCGCTTCGGAAGCCACTCCGCGTTGCCAATACTCTTGACTGACTTCAAAGCCAATTTCAGCTCGATGGTATTGGGAGAGCCAGTTATGAAAACCAATCGTACCGATCAATTGATTCGTTTCTGCATCAGCAATTGCCCAGCGAATCGCTTTACCTTGTGTAAACTGTTCCTTGAAGTAACTGATGACATTTTTTGCTTCATAGACTGTCACAAGCGGATCTGATCCGTAATAGTACATGACTTCATCATCTGATAGGATTTTAAACAATTCACGTGCGTCACGGTTTTCGAGCTCACGTAATACGAAGCGCTCGGTTCGCAATTCCGGGAATGGCTTTCGCAAGCCCCACATGCTCCATCACCTCTCTTTATGCTTCTCTATGTAGTATGCCCGTTTTCAGGAGTAAATATCCTTTCAGGCAATTCGAAGTTTTGCTACTATTGAATTATGAAGGAGTTAGTCACGGAAAGGAAGCGAAGTGGTATGTCAAGTGCGTTACTTTACTTATATGAGGACGAGGAAAATCAACGCTTGACGATGTCAGGGGTGCATTTCTCTGATTTCGCCGCAGCCGTCGATTTGAAGCGTCCTTTGCTTATTTCAGGAAGTGATTTCAAGCAGACGAAACAATCGTTTCGGACAATGCTACATTATATCGAAGCGCATGAAATCGAACAGTTTTCACAATCCACGGATGTGCAGCGTCATCCATTGATCGCTATCGATATTCGTTCCTCCCATTCACTCGACGTATTAACGGATGTCGAAATCGCAGAGTTGTTATTTCTAATGCATATGAAACGTGGAATGCCACTTCCCTTCCTTGATTCGATTGAAAATGAATTGGTCTATTTTAGCGAGCATGACGGACTTCATGCTTCCGTTTACTTAAAAGACTGGGCACGCGTCGAACAATTGATTGCTGATCTTGTGCAACGAAAATTCCGACAGCACGCACGATCCGTTGCCTCTGTTGCTTTAACAGCTGAAATCATGATCCATATCCGTCATTTTCTCGGAGAAGGGGTCCTGATTGATTTCGAAAGCGCAAAGCGATCTGTTTTTTCAAGAAATATTACGATTCCTGTCTACGTGGCTGGCCGTTATGAAGACATGAGCGTATTACATGAAGATTTTGAAGCCGAGAAAGAATCGATTCTTAGACGTGGAACGCTTTTGTGTCGAAAAAAGAAATGGAGTTTTGAGTTAGATTGACCTTTAGCATCTTTTTCTTTTAGAAAAGGATGCTTTTGTTCTATTTGAATTTTAAATGATGATTCCTTCTTTACGGTTATTATGGACAATGTGACAATATCGTTAAAAAATTTTTCGAATTTTCACACAAAATAAGACTAGCATCTTGTGAGGACTTCGCTATAATGAGGATAACCTTTTTAAGATAGAAGTTAGACCTGTTTTTTTGTAGGGATGGTATTGGAATCAGCAGAAGGAGGAATTCAATATGGATCAGTTAAAAGTGAACGGAATTGGCTCATTCACGAAATTTGCGACGAACGGGAACATCCTCAAATTAAAGGATGCGACACTCGGTGAAGTGAAACTGTCGCTGAATGAAGCGAGTTCAATGACCATCGCCCCTGTCGATGAAGAAAATGGACTTTTCGTCATTAAAGGGCAACAGCAGGAATCGCTTGTTGAACTGACGTTACCACGTCAATCCTGTGAGGTCGTTCACGCTTGGCTCCTCCATAAATTGAAACGCCATAAAAAAATACGCTCGATTGCGACAAGCTGACATTTGTATGAAAATCCTTAACTCAAGACTTCCATTCATGAGTTGAGGGTTTTTTTCTGTTTAAAAGTCTCGGTGATAAATTTTCAGAAAATATTGTTTTCTTAGATTCTTCATGTTATCCTTAGAAAAATTCAAACAGGAGGTTTTAAACATGACATATACATCGCTTATCCCAGTACGACTGATTGTGATTAGGACCAGGGACTGAAGATTCATTTCTCGATTGAGAAGATGAAGACCAGGCCCTTTTCGTCATTTCGACAAGGCGTCTGATCACACGACGCCTATCCACGCACATCGTGGATGAGGCTTTTTTTATTGAAATTAGAAGGAATGGAGGACAACACATGTTTAAGACAAAAGATACGTTCGCTTTAGGATTTATGATCTTCGCATTATTTTTCGGTGCGGGTAACCTAATCTTCCCACCAGAACTCGGCGCCCTTGCAGGTAAACAATTCCTCCCAGCCATCCTCGGCTTTATCGTGACAGGTGTGGGTCTTCCGTTGCTCGGCTTACTTGCTGTCGCATCCATCGGAGGCGGTATCAAAACGCTTGCTGCTCCTCTTCCTCGTTTTGTAGGTGCTGCCTTGACGTTTGCTCTCTACGTTGCCATTGGACCTTTCTTCGGAATCCCTCGGACATCGGTTGTCACGTATGAGCTCGGTGTTGTACCATTTCTCGGTGCGCCTTCACAAATGACATTAGTTCTCTCATCAAGTCTCTTTTTCATTGCTACGCTTTACCTCGTATTGCGTCCTGGTAAATTACTTGAAATCATCGGACGTTTCATCACACCTTTATTGCTGATTGCACTTGCTGCGTTAAGCATCAGTAGCATCGTCTCACCACTTTCAAGTGTCGCTTCACCAAGCAAAGCCTATGAGACGACAGGTCAAGCATTCATTCAAGGTTTTCTTCAAGGATACTTAACGCTTGATGCACTCGGCGCCTTAGTCTTCGGTGTCGTGGTACTTCATACATTAAAAAGTCGAGGCGTTCATGAACGAACAGCACAATTTAAAGTCGTCACTCGTGCTGGAACGATTGCTGCAGTTGCTTTGACTCTCGTCTATATCGGACTCGGAATGATCGGACGTAATACATTTGCCGCAATCGGAAAAGTCGATGGTCCGACCCTTCTTCAGCATTATGCGAATACAGCATTCGGTTCAATTGGTTTAGCTGTACTTGGTCTTGCGATCCTACTTGCCTGCTTGACGACTTCAGTTGGTCTCGTCACTGCATTTGCAGAATATATGATGACTCTTTCAACACGTGTCACATTAAAAACAGCAAGTATCTTCACGACTGTTCTTGGTCTCACGGTATCTATTGTCGGATTACAGACATTGTTATCAATCGCTGTTCCCGTGTTGATGTTCCTTTATCCAATCGTCATCGTCTTAATCGCATTAACATTCATGCGTCATCTGTTCCGTCGTAAGTCAGTCGTTTATCAGTTCACTCTTGGAGTAACGATTTTCTTCTCACTTTGTAGTGCGTTAAACCAACTTTCTCTTTTCCCGGGAAATCTCAAAACCTTCTATCAATCACTTCCTTTAGTGGATCAAAGTTTAGAATGGTTATTTCCGACACTTATTGCCTTTGGTCTCAGTTCATGGTTTGGACACGTTTCCACCCCTTCCGTCATACAAAAACGCGCTAGCTAGTGATTCCGTTTTCATAGCTATGGTATGATGAACAAAATGGTTATATTAATGGAGGCGTCATATACATGGATAAGATTGCTTGGATTACCGACAGCATGGCTTTTTTCGAGCCAGGAGAGGCTGAAAAAATCGGAGTCCATGTGATACCGACATTACTCATCTTGAACGGGGAGTCTTACCGGGAGTATGTCGATATCTCGATTGAACAATTGAATCAAAAAATGCAGGACGATTTGAAAATCTCACCTACGACTTCGCAACCGTCTTTTGGTGACTTCGTAACTCTATACGAACAGTTACTCGAAGACGGTTATGATTACGGATATGCGATTCACATCACGAGTGGCTTAAGTGGTACCTACTCCAGTTCGGTCGCTGCAGCTGAGGCTGTCGGTTTCCCGCTTTATGCGATTGATTCATACACGGGTGCTGCCAATCAACAAGAACTTGTCCGGATCGCACAGCGACTAGTAGCTGCTGGTAACGATCCAAAGGAAGTCATGTCGACACTTGAAACGTTTAAACACAAATCGCATTTTTATCTGATTATTGGAAATATGGAGACGATGCGACGTAGTGGTCGAGTTTCAGGAAGTCAATTTTTATTAGCGAATATGCTGAACATCAAGCCGATCGTTCAATTTAATGAAGAAGGACAGCTTGTTCCTTTCAAGAAGGTACGCTCGATCAAAAAAGCATTTAAGGAAATGGTAACCGAGATCACTTCTAAAGTGACAGCACAAGGAGTCTACGATCGAACACTATATATCGGTCATACGCTCGCTCATACTGCTGCTGAAGAATTAAAACGTTTGATTGTAACGGAACATCCTGAAATCAACGTTCGTATCACGCAATTCGGTCCTTCCATCTTGGCACATGCTGGTGCTGAGACGGTCGGCGTGTTCTGGTTCGACGACATTTCTCTACCTACAACTTGATACCTAACATTAAAAAATAAAGAACCGGACGGTCTTAAAAAAGACCGTCCGGTTCTTTATTTTGTTTCGTATTTACGAAATAATTCTTCTAGCAACATCGCTTCGTCCAACGTTCGATGAATCGGTTCGTGCGGAAGTGCGATTTGATTCGATAATGTGTCGGAAGGATATACATCAAACGACACTTGTTCCATCTCAATAAGATACTCAAGGATAGAATCAAGTGAGCTTTCCTTTTTAAATTGACGAAGCCAGTTTTCATATCGACGATCTACTTTTCCTTCTTTCAGCAATATCTCTCCACTAGCAATGATTGCCCATTTAGGCGGCGCATCGATTTGGAAAAGTTCCAACTGCTGATATTCTTCCATCGTTCGTTTCGTCACCGGAATGACACCGTTGATTGAGACCAATCGTTTTAATCTAAGATGCGCTCGCATCGTCATGAATCGCGGTCGTCCGGCGACTCGCTCAACAAGCAAGGTCGGTTTATCAATAGAACGCATCGTTTCTTCATCAAATAATAAACTATGATCTACATCTAATACTAGCATTAAGACACTCCTTTTTTTCTGCGGGAGACTATGAATACATAGGAGCTACATAAAAGAATCGCTGCAAAACAATAACCACCGATGACGTCTGAAAAATAATGAACGTTTAAAATGATGCGGGAAGCTCCCATGGCAAGAAATAACCCAATCGTCAACACCGATACGATTACTTTGCCAGTCGTTTTTAAATGCCGGAAAGCGACGACAAGAAATCCTACATATACAGCGAATGCCATCGCGGAATGACCACTTGGAAAACTATAGCCAACACCACCAACTAACTCATTCAATGAAGGACGTTCTCGTACGAAGGCAAATTTGACGACTTGATTCAATGCTCCTACAGAGATCGCCATCAATACATACCAAATACTTGCGATACGATCTCGCCACAAGACATAACTCACTACTCCAAGTAACACCGTCATTGTCATCGCCCCAGGACCAGAGCCTAGTTGAGTGAACCAAGAGACATAGTCCCCTGGAACATGTTGAGACATGTACGACGATAATTGAGCGTCAAATAAAAAATAGCCCGTCATTCGAATCGAGACGGCGATGATCACGAACAAGACGACAGCGATGGATGCACCCACCCACGCCGCTCTTGCCCCCCGCATTAGTATGTCCCCTTACGTTCTTCTAATTCTTCTGCTGAATAATCTTCCTTATCCCGCAAACGATGTGCCAAACGCCCTGATGCATTTGCTGCGATGGCTGCAACGATATCGTCCATGAACGTATTGACTTTTCCGTCTCCGAGCTTCGTATCCAGTTCTTTGATGATCCCAACCTTCGCCTTATCCAAATATCCGAATGTCGTAACAGCGATAGAACCGTACGTATTGACAGCACCAATCGCGATCGTTTCATCTACGCCAAATAATCCTTCATCGCTTTGGATGATGGACAAGAGTGGTTCTGATAATAATCCTTTTTCAGCAAGAATATCTAATTCTGCCCCGACAAGGATCGCATGTTGTAATTCACGCTTTTCAAGAACTCGTTCAACCGAACTGACACATGTTTCTACTGTCAGATCCACTGTGTATGGTGCTTGCATTTGGTAAACGATCTCAGCAATCGCATGAATCGTCACCCCGCGTTCATGTAACTTGTCAATTGCTGCTTGTTTGACCTCTTTTGAATGTGTTTTCTTCATGACTGTATCCACCTCTCCAACAAAGTACTTCATTAGTATACACGGATTCTAAAGCTCCTCTCAAACTTCTTTGACATCGACGCCAGAATCCGTCATGATTATTTTGTAAAGCGTTATCATTTCAGGGGAAAGTAGGGGATTTTCGATGAACATCGGGGTTGTATTGTTTCCATCGAAACGCGTTCAAGATTTTGCCAATTCATACCGAAAGAGATATGACTCGAAGTATTCACTGATTACACCGCACATCACGTTACGGGAGCGGATGGGAGTCGATGAGACAGAATTAGATCACATCGTGACAGAGTTAAATCGAATCGCGTCCGAAACGAAACCGGTCAATCTGCACATCCAAGGAGCACGGTCGTTCCATCCGACGAACAATGTCTTGTTCCTTAAAGTAATGCCATCGGATGAGTTAGAACAATTACATCGCGCCTTGCATACAGGACCACTCGCACATAATCCGAAATACGATTTCTTGCCACATATCACGATTGGTCAAGAACTGTCGGATGTCGAATTGTTCGATGTACTAGAACGTCTCAAGATGGAAGATATCCGTTTCCAAGAAGATGTCACGAAAATGGCTTTATTGTATGAACTGGAAAATGGAGCTTGGAGTGTCTACGAGACATTCCGCTTTACAGGTCAATGAATGATTAAACTTCCCGGTCGAAGCTTCGACCGGGAAGTTTTAGTTCTGGTAACACTCCATATGCATTCGCCTGTTCTTCTAAAAAATCTTGCGTTTCATGTTCTCGATAAGGATCGACTGGGCGTATCGGTTGAACCCTTGCGACCGGTTCAGTTTTCAGTTGTGGGTCGACTCGTACTTGACGATTCACATATTGTACGACCGTAAAATCGATTGCGTTCATCCTCTGCACTTCCTCTCCCCTTCTAATTCTAACGTTGTTCATAATTGACACTTCCCCGATTAAGCACAAAAAAAACCAAGCTCCCCTCCTAAGGGAAGCCCGGTTCACTAAATCACCTATTACAGAATGTGGAATCCACTATCGACGTGAAGGATTTCTCCTGTTACACCACTCGACATTTGCGAAAGTAAGAATAATCCACTCTGACCGATTTGTTCCGTCGTAACGTTACGGTGAAGTGGCGCGCGTTCTTCGATGCTATCAAGGATTGAGTTGAAATCGCCAACACCTTTTGCTGAAACTGTCCGGATCGGACCAGCAGAGATCGCATTGACACGAACACCTTGCTGTCCGTATTCAGCAGCGAGATAACGAACGCTAGCATCTAATGCTGCTTTCGCAACACCCATGACGTTGTAGTTCGGAACCATCTTCTCACCACCAAGGTACGTCAATGTGATGACAGATGCGTCTTCTGTGAAGAAGTCTTTCGCTGCCTTGACGACTGCCGTCAAACTGTAGGCAGAGATATCAAGTGCTTGCGCGAACTGTTCACGTGTCACACCAGAAAATTCACCACGAAGTGCTTCTTTATCCGCGAATGCGATTGAGTGAGCGATTCCTGAAATCTTACCGTGATCCGCATGGATCGTCTGGAAGACCTGTTCGATTTCTTCATCACTCGTGACATCACACGTATAATAAGAAGCCGGACGTGATAATTCCTGTCCTAATTTTTCAAGTGGTGCTTTGAAACGTTCCCCGACATATGTAAATGCGAGGCTTGCTCCAGCAGCGTCGAGTGCACGTGCGATGCCCCATGCAATCGAACGTTGGTTGATGACGCCCATGACGACGTACGTCTTGCCTTCGAGTGAAGGATAAATATTCATAATAAAGTCCCCCTTGAATTAGTACCTGGTAATAAAACCTATCTTCAGGTTACAAAAACGTAACGCTTCTGTCAACCATCGCTCTTGATATTGCGGATTTGATAAATTACGGTAATATATAAAGTGATAGAAAGTAGGGATGAAATGAATCGATTCAAATCATTTACACAACGTTATGATCATACGTTGTTGTTTTTACTCGCCTGTCTGATGGTCATCAGCGTCATCGCCATCTACACGGCCCAACCTTCGCTTAAAGGCGCCATCAGTGCCATCAACTTCTCCGCCAAACAAATTCAGTGGTATGTCATCGGTTTCATGGCGTTATCCGTCGTCATTTTCATCGATTATGAACAGTTGAAGCGATTCCATTGGTTTTTATACGGAGCTGGTATCCTGTCATTGATTGGTCTTGTTGTTCTTCGAAACACTCCAGTCGTTACTGAAATCAAAGGGGCATACGGGTGGTATCAATTCCCGGTCATTGGTACAGTTCAACCGGCTGAGTTCATGAAATTCTTTTTGATTGTTTCGCTGGCAGCTGTCATCACCGAGCACAATGCCCGTTATGTTCAACACGAACGCGACTTCTTATTGCTCGTTAAAATGGTTGCTGTCACGGCTTTGCCACTTGGTCTCATTATCATCCAACCCGATTTAGGAATCGGTTTGATCTTATGTGTCATTCTTGCATGTGCCATGTTGTTATCTGGACTGAACTGGAAATGGCTCTTGACGATGTTTGCCCTGTTCGCAGGTTCTGTCATCATCTTCTTTTACCTGTTTTATTTCCACAACGACTTACTCGCAACGTTTTTCCCAGGTCACGCGATGAACCGGATCATGGCTTGGTTGCAACCTTTTGAATATGCGGATGATCTCTCGTATCAGCTCGTCCAAGCAATCAATGCAACAGGTTCTGGTCAAATGTTCGGGGTTGGATACGGAAAACTACAGGTATTCGTTCCGGAACTGCATACAGACTTCATCTTTACGACGATCGCCTCACACTATGGTTTCATTGGGGCTGCCATCGTATTGATCGTCTTATTCCTGTTCGTCTATCGCTTGATTCAAATTGCTCTTGAGACGGCAGATCCATTTGGTACCTATATCGTGACAGGATATGTCGCCATGTTCACGTTCCAAATCTTCCAGAACATCGGAATGACGATCGGTGTCTTACCGATCACAGGTCTTCCCCTACCATTCATCAGTTATGGTGGATCAACGATGATCGTAAACCTCGTCGGTCTAGGATTAATTATGGCAATCGCTTCTCAGTCTCGGATTTCCATGTTTGATGAAGATTAATCGCATACGAGAAAAGGCAGTGGATTAACTCCACTGCCTTTTCTCGTATGTCCATTATTCTAATCGAAGATCTTCGGGAAGCGGCGCTTCAAATCGGACACGTTCTCCTGTCGCAGGGTGAAGGAACGTCGCTGACGCGCTATGGAGTGCTTGACGCGGGAGCAATGGTTCACCCTGATACATCGTATCTCCAATCAAAGGATGTCCTAAAAAGGCAAGATGGACACGAATTTGGTGCGTCCGTCCCGTCTCTAGTCGAATATCCAGTAAGGAAAACTCTCGATCCAAGGCTTGGACCCGTCGACTATTTAAAATATGCGTAATGGCCCGTTGACCATCCGGTCGTACCATTCGTTCCATGAAGGAATGATCGGTTTGACCGATTGGTTGATTAATCGTTTGTACCGGCACATGTCCGGGTGCATAGGCTAAATAATGCCGCTCTAATTCGTTCGATCGTTGCATGAGACTCATCCGGTGGTGGGCAAGTCCGTGTTTTGCAAATAAGACGAGACCACTCGTGTCTCGATCGAGTCGATTGACGATATGGATCGCATACGGAATTCCTTGTTTTCGATAATAACCAAGAACATAATTCGACAATGAGTGTTCCGGATGCAATCGTGATGGAATCGATGCCATCCCCGGTGGTTTATTGACGACGAGTAACCAATCATCTTCAAACAAAATATCGAGTTCCCCTTCTGTCGCTACCATGTCCGGTGCTGGTGTTTCTTCCGGGAAGAAGACGTGGACACGGTCACCCGCGTACAAGACGTCGTGGACGTTGACATGATGACCGTTCCGCGTGATATCTCCATGATTTTTGATTGATACTAACATTTTTCGTGAGATACCTAGACGGGTCGTACAAAAATGACTGACGCGCCAGCCATCCTCGATATCAGTAACCGTCTGTTGTAGCTGAAATCCATTCATGTTTCCATTTCCTTTACATACTGCGTCAACGTCTTTCGTCTGCTAGGAAAGATTCCCGCACCCGTTGCCAAAACGGGAAAGAACGAAAACGAGCAAATTTCACTTTTTTATCTGATACCCGACACCGGATCGATGTCACATTTTGATGGACAATCGAAGCATAGTGGTCATAGGTCATCTGAAAATCAATCGGATTGACGGGACGAATTTCGACATCATGATGTTTCGGTAACAACATCGGTGAGCCGATCGTCCGGTAAACACGATTATTGATCGAAGCCATTTCTGTGATTTGGATCGCTTCGAGTGCCGGGTGGACAATCGCACCGCCGAGCGCCTTGTTATATGCCGTCGAACCAGAGGGTGTCGATATACATAACCCGTCACCTCGAAACGTCTCAAAATAGTCGCCTCGAATCGATAAATCGCAGACGAGTGTTTGATTGAAACTTTTGATCGTACACTCGTTCAAAGCAAGCAGTTGATTATGCGAGCCATCCGCATAGTCAATTGATAGTTCAAGCAGCGGGTATTCGACCGTCGCTAAATCCTGCTTCGCGATATGATCAATCAACTCATCCATCTCTTCAGGACGCCAATCCGCATAAAAACCAAGGTGCCCTGTATGAATCCCTACAAGGGTAATCGTCTCTACTTGATCGAGATACGAATGGAACGCTTGTAACATTGTCCCGTCTCCCCCGATTGAAACGACGATTTCCGGTTGACTGACATCAAGCACACATCCCCGCTCCGTCAACGCCTGCTCGAGTTGTTGTTTTAGCGCATGAGAACGCTCATCATCACGAGCCGTGATTGCAAAACGCATGGTCATCCCCCTACTCTTTTAATCGTTCCGACGCCTTAGCATCGCGTTGAAAGACGAGTTGCGCGTCTTGAATTTCTACTTTCAATTGACTCATCTCCGCGTCAAGCAAAAATGCCGCTTCTGCCGCACGCCGCAGGCGCTCCCGTGTTTCTTCCGGAATGTTCCCTTGGTACTTGTAATTTAACGAGTGTTCGATCGTCGCCCAAAAGTTCATCGCAAGCGTACGAATTTGAATCTCGACTAATGTCGGTACTTCACCTTCGATCGTCTGTACTGGATAAGCAATGATGACATGATACGATCGATAACCACTATCCTTCTTTTGAGTGATGTAGTTACGTTCCTCGACGATTTTAAAATCACCGCGCGAACGTAATAGTTCAAGAACATGAATGATATCATCGACGAATTGACACATGATGCGTAATCCGGCAATATCCTGCATATCTTGTTCCAATGATTCACGCGCAATTGCTTTTCGTTCTGCTTTTTGAAGAATGCTTTTTACAGGTTTGACCCGTCCTGTGACAAATTCAATCGGTGAATGCTCTCCCCGTTGCTGAAATTGTTTACGAATCGCTTTTAGCTTTACTTTCAACTCATCGACCGCGATTTGATACGGCGCAAGAAATAAATCCCAATTTTCTTTTGTCATCTGATTTGTCACCACTTTTAATCGAATAGTATTGGTTCAGTGCCTGTTCCTACCTCATTCATGTTATCATATTTTCAGACATTCAACTAGAAAGGCGTGATTCCGATTAGACAAGAATTGGAAATCGAATTCAAGAACTTATTGTCTGAACAAGAATATCTATCGTTATTTACCCATTATGCGTCAACTAAACAACCCATTTGGCAAGCAAATGATTATTTTGATACGCCTGATTTCGAACTTCGAAAAAAAGGTGCTGCCTTACGGATACGTGAAAAAAAACAAGGACTTGTCCTTACTTTAAAACAACCTCATGAAAATGGATTGCTTGAAACACATGTCACACTATCAGCAAGTGAAGCGGAAGATCTATTCAAATACGGTCTGATTCACTCCGAAGAGATGAATCACCAGTTGTCGTCTTTTGACTTGCAAGGTTCGTTGGAACATTTAGGACGTTTAGAAACCGAACGCATCGAGACGGTGCTTCCAGAAGGCTTACTCGTCCTTGATAAAAGTCGCTATCTCGGACATACCGATTATGAGTTAGAGTTTGAGGTCAGCAACTTCGAACAAGGGCAAAAGGATTTCGAGCGAATTCTTTCAGAACACGACATTCCACAGCGCAAAACAAAAAATAAAATCGTTCGCTTCATGGAACGTAAAGCGCTTTCTTGATTTTTCGTGTAAGAATGAACAAGCAAAACCTTTGCTCTTTCTTTTTTTTCGTTGCTAAAATAGGGTAACGATAACAACAGGAAGGGGTGAACGGATGGAACACGCACAATGTAACGGATCTTATTGTTCATTGGACGAACCATCGATTCAACAACCGACGAAACCTCTGGAAATCTATCATTTTTTAGATGTGACACAAACGGACGGTTTACGGTTGATACCCGTTCTCAAGAAATTAGAGCTAGAATATGGTCATCTTTTTCGTCTCCGCACGATTGCTACGATTCCTTGTGCTCCTTCACGTTCCGCGTGCGATATGTCACCACTCGTCATCCTAAAAGCAATCGAGCTTCAAGGAAAAACGTTTGGTATGCGGTTCATGCGACGCCTTCGGATGCTTCATAATGTCGAAGGTGAGAGTGCTTACAGCCGTCCATCATTGATGCGGTTAGCCGAAGCATTGACAGAGTATGGTCTGGATTTAGATGAATTCCACCGTGATGTCTCGTCGGACACGATTCAGCAAATGCTCGAGAAAGAGACTGAACTGGTCACGGAATGGGATGTCCGAATTCTTCCGACACTCGCTTTCGTTGGAGATGAGGAAGCCATTAAGGCAGAAGGACCTTATGAGTATTTGGTCTATGTTTCGATCTTAAGTGAACTGCTAGATCATACGATTGAAAAACAATCGAAGCCACCACTTGAACAATTCTTGAGACGGTATGAAACAGCAACTACGGCTGAAATCGCCTTTATTTATGACGCTCCTGAATCCCAGGTTGAACACGAACTAAAAAAACTGGTCTTACAACAGAAATGTGCTTCTCTATCGTACTGTGATGGAAAAGTATGGCGTCATTTAAAAGATTCAGCACATGCTTAATACAAAAAGGGCAGTGGAGCAAGCTTCACTGTCCTTTTTTGGTATTCACTCATAGAAAAAGAAGAAGTCCTTCATGACGAGAAGGACTTCTTCTTTTGACCATTGGATGGGGGGAAAAGAGAATCGACTGGGGAATGTGACCCTCTTCACAATATAAGTATACCGTGAGTCTTTTTTCTTTTCCACACTTTGTTCACTTTGTCACAAAGATGTCACTCTGCTAATAACGCTTCGAATTCATCTAGGACTCGTTCAAATTGACGAAGTGCTGCTTCAACTGGTGCTTTTGTTGTCATATCAACACCAGCAGCTTTTAGTACTTCGATTGGATAATCGCTTGATCCCGCTTTTAAGAAATTGTTGATGTAACGTTCTACAGCCGGTTGTCCTTCTTCTAGGATTTGATCCGTCAAAGCAGCCGCCGCCGAAATGCCTGTTGCATACTGATAGACATAGTAATTGTAATAGAAGTGTGGAATCCGAGCCCACTCCAAACCAATCTCTTCATCTAATACAATCTCTTCTCCGAAGTATTTTTGATTCAAGGCATAATACGTTGACGTCAAGAATTCTGGTGTCAACGATTGTCCAAGACGCGCCGCATCATGAATCGCATGTTCGAACTCAGCGAACATCGTTTGTCGGAACAATGTACCGCGGAATGTTTCAAGTTGATTGTTTAATAGATAAAGTTTTTCTTTACGATCCGTCACTTTCTTCAATAGATAGTCGTTTAACAACGCTTCATTTGTCGTTGAAGCGACTTCAGCGACGAAGATTGAATAATCGCCATATGGATATGGTTGAGATTTCCGCGTGTAGTAGCTATGAACCGAATGTCCGAATTCATGTGCGAGCGTAAAAAGATTATTGATGTTATCTTGCCAGTTCATCAAAATGAATGGTTGTGTATCGTAAGCACCAGAAGAGTATGCTCCACTCCGTTTACCACGCGTTTCCCGGACATCAACCCAGCGCTCAGACAACCCTTCTTCGAGAATATGTTTATATTCTGCTCCAAGCGGCGCGAGCCCTTCGACCATCAATTGTTTCGCTTCTTCATAAGAGACCTTCATCTCGACCTCAGAAACGAGGGGGGTATACATATCGTACATGTGTAACTCATCAAGACCGAGGACCCGTTTACGTAAGGCAACATAGCGATGAAGCAATGGTAAGTGCTCATGTACCGCTTCAACCAACCCATCATAAACGGATTCAGGGATTGCATTACCATGTAAGGCTGCCGCGCGTGCCGAAGGGAACTTCCGAACATCTGCATAGAAGTTGTCTTTCTTAACTGACCCAGCAAGAGTTGAGGCGAGCGTATTCGTGTATTTCGCATACGTTCCGTACATCGCTTTAAATGCGGCTTCACGCACCGAACGATCAGATGATTCAAGGAATGTGATGAAACGACCATGTGTCAATTCCGTCTCTTCCCCGTCTTCCCCCTTAATTTTCGGGAATGTCAAATCTGCATTATTCAGCATACCGAATGTCGTACCGGATTGACCGAGAACTTCTCCCGCCTTCGCTAGAATCGCTTCTTCCGCTTCCGTCAACACATGCTCGCGTTCTTGGTTCAACTCATCAAATGCATGACGGTACATCGCAAGGTCTGCATTCTCATTAAGATACGCTTCTATCGTTGTTTCAGGTACAGCTAACAATTCCGGTGTCATGAAAGCAAGTGTGGCTCCGATTTGTGACGCAAGCGTCCGAGCACGGTCATTCATGGCTTGATAGAAGCTATCCGCTGTATTTTCGTCGTAACGCATGTGCGCGTATGTATAGAGCTTATAAAGACGTCTTGAGACTTCGTCTCGTAACTGTAACCCTTCATAGAGTGTGTCCGCACTTTGTCCAAGACGACCCTTATACTCGACGAGTAATGGAAGCATCGCTTTCACCGATTCAAATTCTTCTTCCCACGCTTCGTTTGATGCATAAATCGATTCTAGATTCCAAGTTTCTGAAACGTCAACATCTTGACGTGTTAATACTTCTGCCATTTCCCTCACTCCTTTAATTCAGTTATACCTGTTTTCTTTTCGACAAACAATCGAATTGCTCCTGCTAAAACAGCCGATTCGCCTCCTCGATCCGCTCTAACCATTCCGTGATAAGTAAATCGATCATCGGTCGTTCAAACGGGATATCCAATCGATGAAGTAAATGAAAGACGGCTTGTTCTAAAGCAGTAGAGGAATAAACCCCTTTTAACCGCAAAAAGACTGCCATTTGAAACTCAAAAGGATGAACGGGATACGATAATAAGTGACTGATCGGAAGAAAGACCGATGACGGCAGATTCAGAAGATGAAACCCTGCCTCATATAATGGAAGTTTAAGCATTCGTGGAGGTAACGAAGGATAAAAAGGACGCTGTCGATAGCGCAAGACGATTCCTTGCCATCGAGCCATTGAAAATTTCCGAGGAAATGACGGAAGTTCCGTCGAAAGGAAGTCGGATAATGAAAGGGATTGAACGGTACAATAGACATAATGTTTCGCAAAAGGGAGCGGATGTCGAAACCGTCGGATTTGATTGTCAACAATCAAGTCCAAATACTCATTTTCTAAGAAGGCTTGACACATCCATCCTTGTAAACGAAATGTGACACCATGTGACGGATGAAACCCAATCCAACGAACCGTTTGTCCTTGTTTCGCATCAAGTCTTGCTCGTCTAATCCATTCATCTGCCGACATCGGAGAACGCTGAATTTCAATCCCAATCTCTTTTTCCGGAATCCACAGGTCGAAGCGTCGCTGTCCAATCGTCCATTCGGTCTCGACGCGAACGCCTGCATTCATCAACGAATCTGCAATTCGTCGTTTCCAAGATACATGTAAGCTACTTTCTCCTGAACATGCTGAGATATGTGCAAAATGTGGTCGTCGTCCCTGCCTGACGCGCAATGGCTTCAGACAATACGGACAACGTAAGGACATCGCTTTTAATTCATGGACAGAAAACCTATGAATCAGAATGCGTTTACCTGACCCATCAATGGCTTCAAACATCAGCATCGTCCCCTTTTGCTAGAGTAGCGGTGAGAATAAGCGTGAAATTGATTCAACTAAACGGCGGCGTAATGGACGACGATGAAACAAATCAGCATCAACTTGTGTAGACTGGCTAAAATCCTCATAAAAATCACGTGTTAATTGATGTACCGAATTTGTTCCGTATAAAAAAGCATTTACCTCGAAATTCAAATGAAAACTCCGTAAATCCATATTCGCTGTTCCAATCGTTGCGATGGCGTCATCCACGACGATGACTTTCGAATGCATGAATCCTTTGTTATACTCATAGATTTTCACACCAGCCTGGAGTAAATCATCAAAGTAAGAGCGACTCGCATAAAATACGATTTTATGATCCGGAAAGCTTGGCAGAAGAATACGAACATCAATTCCAGACATAGCGGCTGTCTTTAGTGCTGTCATCAAATCTTCATCTGGTATTAAATATGGAGATGCAATGTAAACAGATTCACGCGCTTCTGTGATGAGTCCGAAGTAAAGTGACTTCATTGCCTCATGTGGCTCATCAGGTCCACTGGCAATGATTTGAACGCCTCCCGTTGCTTCATCGACATATTCCAGTGGTTCCATATAAAACGGTGTAAACAGGCGTTCCCCCGTCATATAGTACCAGTCTTGGAGGAAAATCAATTGAAGTTCAGAAACAGCTTCTCCGCGTACAAGAAGATGCGTATCACGCCAAAATCCAAAATGCTGATCGCGACCGATATACTCGTCCCCAACGTTAATTCCACCCGTAAAAGCAACTGTTCCATCAATGACAACGATCTTCCGATGATTTCGGTAGTTGGACTTACTCGAAATGAACGGTAATACGACAGGGAAGAATGCCCGAACTTCAACACCTGCCTCCTGCATCTTCTTGAAATAATGCTTATCTGTCGAAAAACACCCGACGGCATCATAAAGAAAACGGACTTCAATTCCTTGTTGTGCCTTTTCAATCAATACTTCCTGTAACTGCAATGCGAGCTCGTCATCCCGTACGATATAGTATTCCAAATGGATATGATGTTGTGCTTGACGAATCTCTTCTAAAAGAATCGGAAATTTCTCCTGACCATTCGTCAAAATTCTTGTATGTGTATTATACGAAATCGGAAGTCGACTGATCGAATCGATAAGTGTGACAACTTTTCCATAACGTCCTTCTTGGAACACTGATTGGTGTACTGCTGTTTTAAACTGGGTACGGTATTTAATATAAGACTCTTCATCAAGCATTGCTTTCAATCGAAACATTCGTTTCCGGCGGTAGTTCTGACCAAACGTAAAATAAACAAACACGCCGACAACAGGTAGTGCCATCATGACAAGTGCCCAGACGAGTGTTCGTTCTGGGTTACGATTTTCAAGCAAAATGATGACGAACACGCTCATGACGACCAAAATGATGACGATGGACAGCCAGCCTACCATATAGACACTCCAATAGTAGGATAAAAAGGCGATTAAACCGATGGTCAAGATGAGGGTCATGAGAAGTTGTACACGTCGTAGCATGAATCCCCCTCCTTTTATGTATGTTGTAAAAATTGTAGTTAAGAACTCATGACAGAAAGGAAGCGTTTAAATGGGTACGTATATCATTACTGGTGCAACAAGTGGAATCGGAGAAGCAACTGCCCTCCAACTGATTCGAGAAGGTCATACCGTTCTTGCCATTGGTCGTAATCAAGACAAAGGAGCTTCTCTTGAATCTAGCGGAGAAGGACGTTTATATTTCTTCCCTGTCGACTTGACTGATTCCTCTGCCATCGACAGGTTCTTTGAAGAAACACTCGAAGATTTTCCAGAAATCGACGGGATTTTTAATAATGCAGGGACATTTGGAAAACCCGTCGCACCCGAGAGAATCTCCGATCAACAAAAAGAAGTGTTCCAAGTGAATTATCATGCCCCTGAACGAATCATCCAGCTCGCGACGAAACGTTTCTCAAAAGGTGCCTCTATCGTCAATAATAGCGCGATCGTCGGTCACGTCAAGTTTCCCGCCATGCTCTTACCCTATGCATCGTCTAAGAGCGCTTTATTGACACTGACAAAGACATACGCTGCCCGCTTCCATGGCAAGTATCGTTTTAATGCCATTTGTCCGGGACCGGTCGACACATCATTGAGCCACGCATTATATGGCGGGAAAGATAAGTTTGATCTTGCGATGAAGCATCATCTTCGTGGCGAACCTGCACAACCTTCTGAAATCGCAGAAGTCGTTTGTTTCTTACTCTCGAATAAAGCGAGTTACATCAATGGGCAAGCCCTTATCGTAGACGGTGGTTATACCCTCACTTAATGTCAGAATAAAAGGAGGTATCACGATTCGTGATCCTCCTTTTACTCGCACTTTTAGTTCTTTTAATTCGGAAAGTATTTCCGAATAAAGGCAAAGACGTCTGAAGCAATGATTTGTTTTCCATATTCAGCGACAGGATGAATCGTTTGTTCGCTGAAATGAAGATATTCGGCAATTAAACTCATGACATTTTCTTGTGCTTCTACATTCACATCATCTTCGAAATGAACATGTAGTAGATAGAGTCCATCCTTTTGGTAAAGCGCTGTTTCAAGTTCTGCGAAGACAGGAGCATTCGCATATTGACTAAGCGCAATGATATGCTCGAAATCATGAGTTTCGAATAAGACATCCTGGCTTAATTCTGTATCTTTATCTTCTGTCTCAGACATCGCTGATCGTAAAAGTGAATCGAGTTCGTCTTCATCGACTTGCTCACCATCGACTGCATTTTTTGCGATCGTTACAGTGACTTCAAGACCTTTTTCAAAAGCTTGCACTTGTATCCATAGTGGACCTTCGAAGGAGATGGACTCTTTTTCATTCGCTTCGTCCATCATCTGCCAGAATAACTGTTCTCCCCGTTCCCGATTATACCAAATCTCATCTCGGGCAAAACCACGGCGTTCGATGTCAGTATAAGTGATGAAGAACTTGACCGTATTGTCATTGACGCGTTCGATTTTCAATCTGTCCACTCCTTTCTTCTCGTTCCTTATCTAGAATACGAACGAGGACATGACTTGGATTCATACTTTCGAATCCGAAGGATATATTTCTATTCCTTTGTTATCTTTATTTTAACCTTTTTTATCGGTAACAAAAAGCACACTGCTCACGAAGCAGCGTGCTTTTTAAAATTACTCGTTTACAAGACGCTGTGCTTCCAAAAGTTGGAATGTACGCACCTTGCGTGGTAAGAATCGACGGATTTCATCCTCGTTATATCCTACTTGAAGACGTTTTTCGTCAATCAAAATCGGACGACGCAATAATCCAGGATATTCTTGAATTAAATCGTATAGGTGCTGCAACGATAAGTTTTCAACGGAAACATCGAGTTTCGAGAAGACTTTTGAACGCGTTGAGATAATCTCGTCCGTTCCATCTTCCGTCATTCGAAGAATCTGTTTGATTTCATCGAGCGATAATGGTTCTGAAAAAATATTACGTTCTACGAACGGGATTTCATGTTCTTCAAGCCACGCGCGTGCTTTCCGACAAGAAGTACAACTTGGTGAAGTATAGAGTGTTACCATTGAAAAACATCCTCCCCCTGATTTAACATCATTTAACACCTAAGTGAATACATAGATATCGATGATGGTTCTATTACTTGACAGTTTACATCTAATAAAGCAGAAAACCTAGCTTTTTTATAAAGATGAAAGAACTTTTCGTAAAAAAGCTTGTTAAAGCCACCACGTGGCTTTAACAAGCTGGCGTGTGATCAAATGGCTGAGAAATCGTTTCTTTTGCTTTAGGAAGTTTCATTTCTTTTAGTTTTTTCTCTAAAATATCCCGCAAAAGGCGCTTCTTCAGCTTTTTCTTTTTGTCACGTTCTTTCATATTCCGACACCCCAATCGGTCCGAAACAGAACTAACAACCTACGAAAGCAAAATAATCATCTTCTACATTAGTAATTATACCACGTATATCAAAAATCTATTCCTACTTTAAACAATTAAATATGTGAGATTGTCGATTAAGTAATGAAAAATAGTTGCAATTTCTTTCAATTTTCTGTAGAGTGTATAGAAATATCAACGCTCAGGAAGGAGTTTTTCATTCATGTCATTAACACTCGTCACTATTCTCGATCATCCGATCGCTCAAAAATATTTATCCCGTTCTGGCTTGAATCATGCGATTTCAGTAGCTGAACGCGCTCTGACGCTCGCTACGAAGCGAGGTTTAGATGCGGATACAGCTACGAAAGCTGCACTCCTCCATGACATCGGGCATTACGAATGGTATACCGATGGCACTTGGAACTATGATCTCTATCGTCAAAATGATATTCATGCCATTAAAGGGGCTGAACGCGCCCATAAACTTTTGATTCGCCTTGGTGAAGAACCAGCACGCGCCAAAGAAATCGCACTTGCCGTTCTTTTGCATACGGATTCGTATCTTCCACCTGGTGCAATCAACCGGACACCACTTCAACAACTTGTGCACGATGCGGATACGCTGGAAGAACAACCAGGCGGACTACATCACTATGAAAAAATCGATTTTGATGAAGCCATGCGCCGTCTTGATGCGATTGATTCTGTCGTTCATCGCTTCGCGCATCTTCCACGAATTGCATCAGAAAATTAAAAGGCATTTCCACGATCAACGTGGAAATGCCTTTTGTTTTAAACAATTATACGAGTTGCGCTTGATATGCTTCCAGTTCTGCATCCGTCATCGAAACAAAATGACCTGGTTCGATTTCACGAAGTGGTGGAATGCTTGAATCTTCATCTGATTTACCAACAGGTCCACTCGTCGGACGATCATAAACGATCCGCTTACGTGTACGCTCGTGCTCTGGATCCGGAAGAGGAATCGCAGACAAGAGCGATTTCGTATAAGCATGGACCGGATTCTCATATAAGCGATCCGCACTACATAGTTCAACGAGGTGACCTTGGTACATAACACCGATACGATCCGAGATATATTTTACCATCGATAAGTCGTGGGCGATGAACAAGTAAGTCAAACTACGGTCACGCTGCAGTTTTTTCATCAAGTTGACGACCTGCGCTTGAATCGATACGTCAAGTGCCGAGATTGGCTCATCCGCGATGATGAAGTCCGGTTCTACAGCAAGCGCACGCGCGATTCCAATCCGTTGACGCTGACCACCCGAGAACTCGTGTGGGTAACGGCTCGCATGTTCTTTCGTCAAACCAACTGTTTCGAGTAAATCGTACACACGGTTATTCCGCTCGTCTTTCGACTTTGCTAGACCATGAATATCAATTCCCTCAGCGATGATATCACCGACTGTCATCCGTGGGTTAAGTGACGCATAAGGGTCTTGGAAAATCATTTGCATCGCACGGTTGAACTTCAGTTTATCTTTACGCGACTTTTTACCATGAACGTTTTCACCTTTGAACATGACTTCGCCGTCTGTCGCCTCATACAATCCGATGATTGAGCGACCAGTCGTTGATTTACCACAACCCGATTCACCTACAAGACCAAGTACTTCGCCTTCATAGATATCGAATGATAAACCATCAACCGCTTTAACGACACGTCCGCGTCCAATGTTGAAGTGTTGCTTCAAGTTTTTTACTTCAAGTAATTTATTACGGTTTTCCATTATTTCAGACCGCCTTTCAGAAGCGATTTCGCGAATACGCTATCTGGGCGGTATTTCAACGCCAGATCCCGAATTGCAAGTGGTGGCTCAACATACGGTGCTTGTGGGTGGAGCAACCATGTCGCCGCTTCGTGAGTATCTGTAATTTTGAAGAAAGGAGGTTCTTTTTCAAAATCAATCTTCATTGCATATTTATTTCGTGGTGCAAACGCGTCACCGACTGGTGGATGAAGTAAGTTAGGTGGTGTTCCTGGAATCGCCGGTAAATCTTGTGAACGGTCATCCGATGGACGTGGCATTGAACCAAGGAGTCCCCAAGTATATGGATGACGTGGCTCGTAGAAAATCTCATCGACTGTACCCTTCTCAATTAATTTACCTGCATACATGACCGCTACACGATCGGCCATGTTCGCTACGACGCCTAAATCGTGCGTGATGAAGATGATCGCTGTACCCGTTTTTTGTTGAATGTCTTTCAACAACTCGAGGATTTGCGCTTGAATCGTAACATCGAGTGCTGTCGTCGGCTCATCGGCAATCAAGACTTTCGGATTACAAGCAAGTGCGATTGCGATGACGATCCGTTGACGCATCCCACCAGACAATTGGTGTGGATATTGTTTCAGACGTGCTTCTGGGTTTGGAATCCCTACAAGCGTCAGTAATTCAAGCGTACGTTTTTTAGCAGCATCACCTGTCAATCCTTGGTGACGTTTTAAACCTTCGGCAATCTGTTTGTAGATCGTCATTGTCGGGTTAAGTGATGTCATTGGATCTTGGAAGATCATTGCGATATCACGACCGCGTACTTTTTGCATTTCTTTATCGGAAAGCTTAACCAAATCGCGACCTTCGAATAAGATCTCACCTTTTGTGATTTCACCTGGCGGATTTGGAATCAGACGCATGATGGCTTTTGAAGTAACCGATTTACCAGAACCGGACTCACCAACGATTGCGAGTGTTTCACCTTTTTTTAAATCGAACGATACTCCGCGGACGGCTTGAACCGTCCCGGCGTACGTATGGAAAGCGACATTCAGGTCGCGGACTGACAAGATTGTTTCCATTTTGGATGAGCTCCTCTCTAATCTAATATTTGTTAGCGACGTAGACGTGGATCGAACGCATCACGTAATCCATCTGCCAACATGTTGAAGCTGATCATGAGGAGTACGAGCACTGTCGATGGAACGACGAGCAAGAAAGGAAACGTCTTAAGTTCTTTGTACCCTTCATTGATCAGTGTACCAAGCGACGGTTGCGGTGGTGCAAGCCCAAGACCGATGAAGCTTAGGAAAGCTTCGAAGAAGATTGCCCCAGGAATCGTGAACATGAGCGAGATGATGATTGTACCCAAGGTATTTGGAATCAAATGTTTGAAGACTAAACGTGCGCTAGAAGCACCAAGTGTACGTGCTGCGAGAACGAATTCTTGGTTCTTTAGTTTCAGGATCTGACCACGAACGAGTCGACTCATCCCGATCCAACCAGTAATCGTCATCGCGAGGATGATCGTCGTGATTCCTGGTTCAAGAATCAAGATGAAGAGGATGATCAGGATTAAGTTCGGTACCCCTGTCAGGATTTCCGCGATCCGTTGCATGATATTATCGACGCGACCGCCGTAATAAGCTGAAATACCACCGTATGTGACACCGACGAGAACGTCAATAAGCGCTGCCATCAAACCGATGAAGAGTGAAATTTTAGTCCCTTCCCAGACACGTGACCAAAGATCACGACCAAGGTGGTCCGTACCAAACCAATAATTTTCTTTTACTTGTTTTTGTTTATAAAAATCGATTGGTGTCTCACCAAGTGTTGCCATACCATCAAAGCCAGCCCACTCTAATCCTGTTACTTTAGGTGGAAGTTTAGCTTGAGTGATTGTTTGGGTATAAGCATCTTTACCAGAGATTGCAGGACCCGCTAATGACATGATGGCAATCACGATGATCAAGACAAGAGAAATGATCGCTGCTTTGTTTTTACGCAAGCGCATCCAAGCATCCTGCCAAAAGTTTAAGCTTTTACCGGCAATTCGTTCACCGGCTTGTTCATTGAACTCAACTTGTTGAAACAATGATGAATCGAACTGTTCCGCTTTTGCATTTGAATTTTGTTCAGCCATTATTTACTACCCCCCAAACGAATCCGTGGATCAACGACACCGTATAGCAAGTCGACGATTAAAATCATGAGAATGAAGATTGCCGAGAAGAACAGCGTCGTACCCATGATAACTGTATAGTCATTTTGTGTGATTGACGATACGAACAACTCACCAAGCCCAGGTACAGCAAAGATTTTTTCGATGACAAATGTACCTGTGATCAATGCAGCAGTCATAGGTCCAAGAATCGTAATAGCAGGAATCAATGCATTCCGAACCATGTGTTTCCAAGTGATTGATTGACCATCTAGGCCTTTTGCTTTAGCTAACGTGACGTAATCCTGACCTGTAACCTCAAGCATTTCCGTCCTTACGAATCGGGCAATCGAGGCGGTGACCCCAAGAGACAACGAAATCGTTGGTAGAATCGTATGCGCCGGACTTTCCCAGAACGCTACTGGCAAAGCGCCCCATTTCACGCCGACATAATACTGAAGGAGTGAGGCGAATACGAAAGATGGTACTGAAATCCCGAGAACCGAGATGAACATTGCTCCGTAGTCGACAACTGTGTTGTGACGAAGTGCAGCAACTACACCAAGTACGAGACCTAAGAGTACACCAAGTACGAGTGCTTGAACTCCAAGTTGAGCCGATGGTCCAATTCGTTCAGAAATTAAATCTGTAACTGGACGGCTGTCATATTTGAACGATACACCAAGGTCTCCTTGGAATAAGTTAACCATGTACGCTGCATAGCGTTGTGGTAGTGGATCATTCAAATTGTACTTATCCCGAAGGATATTCAACTGTTCAGGAGAAAGTTTCTCCTGGTTCTGGAATGGTGAACCTGGTAGCAGATCCATCAGGAAGAAAGTGAACGAAGCGATGAGTAAAAACGTCAATACGCCGTAAACCAGGCGTTGAGCTAAATAACGGCCCATAAGATGGCACCCCCTATAAAGATTTTCTGTTTTTTTCGAAACATCAATAAAATCAGTATGACCCACAATTGTCGGAACATTCAAGAATTTTGTTATAAAAATTTAAAATTCTTTTTAATTGTGCTTTGATTCGATGTTCGATCAGACGCTTTTTTAACGTCGTCCAATAGTCAGAATTTTTCGTTTGATTCCATTATACTTTGCTAACAAAGTAATTAGAACCACTTTTTTACGAAAATTTCACATTTCCGCTAAAAATGAGTTTCCGTTCATTCAAAGTAGTATAAAACAGGAGCGCACCCGAACTGACTTAGGGACGCTCCCGTTCTCGATTACTTCACATCAACATATTTGTATTGGAAATCTGCTCCGAACAATTGACGGTTGAAATCTTTGACCGTCGGACGGCTCAAGTATGCAGAACCCGCTTGATAGATTGGTGCGATGGCTTGATCTTTTTCAATCAATTGCGCCTCAGCTTGTTTGAACAAATCTAAACGCTTCGTCAAGTCTGACTCATCGTTTGCCGCGTTTAATAATTTATCATACGCAGCTGATTTGTACTTCACGTCATTTTGGCTGTTCGTTGATTCGAAGATGGACAGGTTAGACATTGGATCTTGATAATCTGGACCCCAAACTGAGTAAGAAACTTGGTAGTCGCCTTTTGTTTCAAGATCGAGTTTATTCTTGAACGGCTGTTGTTTGATCGAAACAGTGACATTCGGAAGATTCTTCTCGAGTTGACCTTTCATGTACTCACCGATTTTCTTAGCGTCTTCGTTATCAAACGAAAGCAATTCAATCGTCGTTTTCTTATCGCCATTTGCTTTTTTCCAAAGATCTGCTGCTTCTTTCGCGTCACGATCGAACCAGTTGATGTCGCTCGTGTAGTCTTTGCCTGATGCATCTTTAACGAAATCTTTTGGAATGAAGCTTGTTGTCGGAATCGAACCGTTCGCAAGAAGCGTATCCGTGATTCCTTTTGGATCAATCGCACGAGCGATTGCTTTACGTGCATTTACATCTTTCATCGTTGCATCTTCGTTATTGAATTTCAAGTAAGCGATCGAAGAACGAAGCGCTGTCTTGAATTCAGGTTTCGATTTGTATGCTTCAACTTGCTCCGAAGTCAGACCTGCGTAATCGATTTCGTTTGAATCATACAGGTTTGCGACTGTCGAATTATCCTTAACGACACTGATCGTGACTTCGTCGAGTTTGACGGCATCTTTATCCCAGTAGTTATCGTTTTTCTTCAGGACACGTTTTGAATCCGTTTTCCAAGTTTCCCAAACAAAAGGACCGTTATAAAGCAATTTATCTGGTTTGAGCGAGAAGTCTTTCTCGTTTTTCTTGTAGAAGTCTTCACTGATTGGTGTATACGTACCGAACGATGTCAGTGAGAGGAAATACGGAGCTGGACGCTCGAGTTTTACTTCTAACGTTTTATCATCGATTGCTTTAACGCCGAGTTCATCAACAGGCTTTTTACCTTGTGTGACATCAGAGCCGTTTTTTAACGTGTCAAAGATGTATGAGTAACTAGAACCAGTTTTCGGATCAGCAGCACGTTTCCATGCAAATTCGAAATCCTGTGCTTTGACCGGTGAACCATCAGACCACTTCGAATCACGAAGCGTGAACGTATACGTCAAATTGTCGCTTGAGATATCCGTTTTTTCTGCAAGTGCTGGAATCGCTTTTCCATCTTTGTCTAAACGATAAAGACCTTCCATCGTGTTCCCGATCATGTTGAAAGCGACGGAATCCGTAGCTTTCGCAGGGTCCACTGTCGTGATGTCCGAAGTGTCCGTCAAACGTAGATTTTTCTTGCCGTCTGTTGAACCTGAATCTTTGTCTCCGCCACCTGTCGAACATCCAGCAAGCACTGCGCTTCCTGCAAGCATGACTGATAAAGCGAGACCGACTGTTTTTTTCTTCATCGGTAAGTCATCTCCTTTTCAATTTCCAAGTTGCCATAATGCCTATGACATCAATAACGTCCCGTCGAAACTGCAATGTATTCCCCAAAATGCATTGACCTAGTTTCAAAAACTTAAACGAAGTGATAAATTGATTTTATGTGAGAATAGCATTAACGTCAAGTGAATAGTCACACTATTTGCTATTTTGCATCATTCGTTTGTTACCGATTCGTAACAGCATTAAAAGTTTCGTATACTAAGAATATCTATGTACGTAAAGGGGGATTTTCATGCGATCGACGTATTTCCGACCGGTCATCATTGCGGTCGTTCTTGTTCTGCTTTACACGATTTGGGCGACTATGACGGATTCAACACACAGCATCTTGTATCATCTGTCTGGTGGTTTATTCATAGCAGGATTCTTGTTAGTTGCAGTAGGATTCTTCTCGAATATGTCTGCTAACGGTTTCTTCCGTGGCATGACAGCTGGATTCAAAAAGCAGCGGGAAGCGAAGTTGCGAGAGATTGATGGCGATTATTACGAAGATGAAGACGAGGAGGAAGAAGTGCTTCGCAAAAAGCAACGCCGTGCTTCAGCACGGACGAAACCCTATGTCTCAAGCGGTATCATCTTCATCGTCGTCTCACTGATCATCTCATATTTTTAAACGAAATCAACGTGACGCTCTACCTAAGGTATGGTAAACTCAAGCTAATCAAACAAGAAAACACGACGACAAAGAGTAGTAACTTAGATCCACTCCTCTCAGAGAGTCCATGGTGCTGAAAATGGACAGGTGATGCCTAAGTGAATGGACTTTCGAGTGGCTGATTCGAAAACAAGTAGAGTCAGATGGGTTTGCCCATTACAGCAAATTGAGCGGCTATGTAAATAGCAACTTGGGTGGCAACGCGATGACTCGTCCCTTGATTTTCAAGGGGCGTTTTTTATTTTGATCTTATTATTTGGAGGGATTTCATTATGAAAACGATTTTCTCAGGTATCAAACCAACCGGAACGGTCACACTCGGAAATTACTTAGGTGCCATGAAACACTTCGTGAACTTACAGGACGGTCATGATGCATATTACTGCGTCGTCGATCTGCACTCCATCACGGTCGATATCGATCGTGTCGAACTGATGAACAATACACGCGCCCTTGCTGCTCTTTATATCGCAAGTGGTCTGAACCCAGAAAAATCAACGATTTTCGTTCAATCAGAAGTCAAAGCGCACGCGCAACTCGGCTGGATGTTGACATGTCTTTCCGGTATGGGTGAACTAGAACGTATGACGCAATATAAAGATAAATCACAAGGAAAAGAGCGGATTGGTGCAGGGTTGTTCGTCTACCCGACGCTCATGGCAGCTGATATCCTTCTCTACGACGCGGAACTCGTTCCGGTCGGTGACGATCAAAAACAACACATTGAGTTAACGCGCGATTTAGCCCAACGATTTAATAGCCGCTATTATGAGACGTTCACATTACCAGAACCGATCATTGCGGAATCAGGTGCTCGGATCATGAGTTTGACGACGCCAGATAAAAAGATGTCAAAATCTGATCAAAATCCGAAAGGCTTCATCTCGATGCTTGACGCACCAGATGTCATTCGTAAAAAAGTGAAATCAGCTGTCACAGACTCAGAAGGCATCGTAAAATTCGATCGTGAAAACAAACCAGGTGTGTCGAATTTACTTGAGATCTATTCCCTACTCGCTGGTATCTCGATTCCAGCTCTTGAAGCAAAATACGAGGGCTCGAATTATGGAACATTCAAAGCAGATGTCGCAGAAGCGATCATTGCGGAACTCGAACCGATTCAACAGCGCTATTATGAATTGATTGACTCTGAAGAACTCGATCAAATTCTCGACGCTGGACGTGATCGCGCAGAAGCAGTCGCTGCCAAAAAACTCGCGAAGATCGAAAAGGCAATGGGCTTACAACGGAAACGTGCGAAAGTAAAAAGATAATTCGTCCTCTACGCGAAAGACCGGGATGTCCCGGTCTTTTTTATATATCACAGATAAAAAACGGCTTCCGAATCAAATCGGAAACCGTTTTTTATTTTGCTTATTTTCCTTCGATTGAAGCCCATTTGTATGAGAAGTCTGCGCCGAAGTTATGCTCGACGACTCCTTTAACGTATGGTTTAACGAGGAATGCACGTCCACGCTGATAAACAGGTGAGATCGCTGCTGAATCAAGAAGGATTTTCTCAGCTTCTTGTAGTTCAGACCAACGTTTTGTTGCATCTGTTTGAGTTTGTGCATCTTTGATGAGTTTATCGTACTCTTTATCCGACCATTTACCACGGTTGTATGGTCCGCCCGTGACGAAGAGATCGAGGAACGTCATTGGATCTTGGTAGTCAGGACCCCAGCCAGCGAATGAGAACTGGAAGTCACCTTTGTTTTCAAGATCAAGTTTGTTTTTGAATGGTTGTTGTTTGATCGTAACCTTCATACCTGGAAGGTTTTTCTCAAGTTCCCCTTTCAAGAACTCACCGATTTTCTTAGCATCGTCGCTATCGTAGTTCAAGAGCTCAAGATCAACCGATTTTTGACCGATTTCTTTGAGACCCTCTTCCCAGAGTTTTTTCGCTTCATCGGCATTGTATTCGTTGAATGCCGGATACTTGTCGCGGAAATCTTTTCCGTCAGCATCTTTTGCGAAATCTTTTGGTACGAGGTAGTTCGCTGGAAGTGATCCGTTTGCAAGGATGACATCCGTGATTCCTTTTTTGTTGTAACCCATGTCGATTGCGCGACGGATTTTTTCATTATCAAGCGCTTTCACCTTTGTGTTGAGGTAAAGGTAGAAAATCGTTGATTCACCTTTTGTTTTGAACTCTTTATTGTCTTTGTACTGGGCAACGAACTCAGAAGTTAGACCTGTACGGTCGATGTCGCCTTTTTCATACAAGTTAACGCCTGTCGCAACTTCTTTAACGACCTTAACGTTGATCGTTTTGAGTTTAACGGCATCTTTATCCCAGTAGTTATCGTTTTTAACCATTTTCCAGCCTTGCTCACGTGTCCAATCTGTTAACTTGAATGGTCCGTTGTACAGCGATTTATCTGCAGTCGAACCGAAGTCTTTCCCGATTTTCTTCGAGAGTTCTTCTGATTTCGGCATGAATGGTCCGAATCCAGTGAGTCCGAGGAAGTAATCTGCAGGGGCTTTTAATTTAACTTCAAACGTTTTGTCGTCAACCGCTTTAACGCCGACAGCATCACGATCACCTTTCTTCGTGTTGTACTCTTCTGCACCTTCGATATTGTAGAAGACATATGCATACTGTGAAGCGTTCTCCGGGTTGAGAACTTCTTTCCATGCATATTCAAAGTCTTTTGCCGTGATTGGTGTACCATCAGACCATTTCGCATCACGTAATTTGAACGTGTATGTTAATTTGTCATCTGAAACCGTGTGGCTTTCAGCGATACCTGGTGTCGGCTGCTGCTTGTCATCAAGACGGTAAAGACCTTCCATCGTGTTGTTCAACACGTTGAAAGACACTGCATCTGTTGAAGTCGTCGGGTTGAGTGTCGGGATATCCGAACCTTCGATCAAATTAAGTGTTTGATCGTTTGATTTTTTGCTTGAACCTGTGTCGCCCGATTTGTCGCCTGAATCCGTTGTCGAACAAGCTGCGAGGAACGCACTTGATACGAGTGCTACCGATGTAGCTAAAGCAAAGCTTTTCTTCTTCATGTTACGATGACCCCCCTAGGTTTCTAAAAAAATGATACTGTCAGGTTTTTGACCGAAAAAAAAAGAATTACTATATTCGAATCAAACCCTTCGTTACAAATAGTTTACAATGTTCTGATAATTTTGCAAACCTTTTATCCGATTTTTCTAAATATTTTTTCAAAAAAGACTGGGACCTTAAGAAATAATGGTCCCAGTTAAGTGATTATTTTAAAATTTTCATCGAGCGGAGTAGGTATTCCGGTCCATAAATCGGTACTTCAATTCCTTGAATCGTATCAGAAACATATAATTTCTCAGTCGTCTGATACAAAGGAACGACGACAGCATCCTGATGGATTAACCGTTCTTCGGCTCGATGATAGAGTGCTTGTTTTCGTTTTATCTCTTTTTCTTTTCTTGCTTTTTCAACTGTCTGGTCGTATACCTTGGATTGATAATTCACCGAATTTAAAGGATTATCTGAGACGAACTGATTTAAATAGGCTAGCGGTCCTGGATAATCTGGCATCCATCCAGTCAAAGTCATCGCATATCGTGATGATTGTTCTTTGTCGATTTTCTCTTCAATCGCGACTGGCTTAAGAATGATATCAATCTCAGGTATTTGTTTCTCAAGATAGGTTTCGAGTTGTTCCCCAATCCGTTTTGCTTGTGGATCATCAAAATTAAGCATCTCAATTTGTTGTTTACTATGTTCTTGTGATTTTTCAGGTTTCTCTTGAACGGATTCTGACATCAATACGTTCGTATCCGTGACGACGAATCGATTCGTCGGAATACCTGCATATCCTAAAGGAAGTTGAACCGATTCTTTTTCCATCAAGGCGTGAGCAATCCGCTTTCTGAGTGTCGTATCGCGGAACGTGTCATTTTTTTGATTAAAGGCGATATAAAAGACACCACTCCGCTTTTTTTGATAGGTCGGTCGTGAAACCTGATCACCTTGTGTTTCGACACTTTCTTGTAATGGAAGGATAGCCGCCTTGCTTTTCTCATACGAACTCCATTGCGTCTGATGATCGGGAGTGATACGGCTTTCTATTTTCGCTACTGTGACAACGTTTTGCTGATGATACTGATCATTTTTCTTAAGCGTATATCCGCTTTTCGACATTTTTTCTAGTGTAAATGCACCATTTCCAACAAGTTCTTCCCACTTCTTTGATTCCGGTTGTGGATAGAAGACGGACATCGCAAGTAATTCCTTTAGATTCGAAACCGGCTGATTCAACGTGATGATGAGTTGATTGCGTCCTTTGGCTTTGACTCCTAAACGCTCTGGTTTCATTTTTCCATCATTGACGGCGCGTCCATTTTTAAATACTTCGAACAAGAAACCATACGGTGAATTGGTTTGATTAGCAGCGATACGCCGAAAACTATCGACGAATTGCTGCGCCGTAATCGGCTGACCATTGGCATCCTTCGTTTCTTTGAGTTGAATCGTATACGTCAATCGATCTTTCGAGACTGACATATCCTGCGCTAAACCTCGACGGACCGATGTTCCGGAAGTAAAGACATATAATCCTTCATACAATTGCGCTAAAAGTGTCTGTGAACGACTATCTGTCGCCAGCGCAATATCTGACGTTTTCGGAAGCGATGATTCAATCAGTTCGACTTTTGCTGTTTTTGTTTCGTTACTTGTTTTAGTTTCTTGAGACGACGACAGACGATATATGAGCATGCCACTAAGTGCAATCAGTAAAAATAGGAGCAGTGCCATGATCGATGTCTTTTTTGTGATGTTAGCCATAAACGACTCCTTTCTGCGTCAAACACGCATTTCTCTATTGAATCAGAATTTCATCAAAAAAGCGACCCCCTTGATGTTTCAAGGGAGTCGCTTGAGCTTAAGCTTCATACCGTTTGAAGACGAGTGATGCGTTGTGTCCACCGAACCCAAGCGAGTTGCTGAGCGCATAAGTCATTTCGACGTGACGTGAACCTTCTGTCACGTAGTCGAGATCACAGCCTTCACTCGGCTGTTTCAGATGGATCGTCGGGTGAACTGTTTGTTCTTGTAACGATTTAATTGTTGCAATCGCCTCGACACCACCTGCTCCACCAAGTAAGTGACCGATCATCGATTTCGTTGAGTTGACGACGAGTTGTTTCGCTTGTTCACCAAAGACACTGTGAATCGCTTTTGTTTCAAGAATGTCGTTCATCGGTGTGCTCGTTCCATGAGCATTGATGTATCCGACTGCCTCCGGAGTGATGCCCGCATCTTGAATCGCCATCGCCATCGCGCGTGCTCCACCGTCTCCGTCTGGATCCGGAGCTGTGATGTGATACGCATCAGCTGTTAATCCATACCCACTGACCTCTGCATAGATTTTTGCACCACGTGCTACCGCATGCTCGTATTCCTCAAGAATCAGGATACCTGCGCCTTCTCCCATGACGAATCCGTCACGTCCTTCATCAAATGGACGACTTGCCGTTTCAGGATCGTGATTCGTCGACATCGCTTTGTTGG
Organism: Exiguobacterium sp. UBA6282; assembly: GCF_002440475.1. Taxonomy (NCBI): domain Bacteria; kingdom Bacillati; phylum Bacillota; class Bacilli; order Caryophanales; genus Exiguobacterium; species Exiguobacterium sp. UBA6282. The sequence continues at coordinate 48,246 of NZ_DJUM01000011.1, forward strand.
CACAAAAACCAGCAAATGCTAAGTTCGTGATCGGTGCTTCCGCTCCACCAGCGATCATGACATCCGCATCGCCACGTTCGATGACACGCAGTGCTTCTCCGATGGCATTCGTTCCTGAAGCACATGCAGTGACGGAACAGTTATTTGGTCCCTTAGCTCCAGTATAAATCGATACCTGACCGCTTGCCATATTCGGGATCATCATTGGAATGAAGAATGGGCTGACACGACGGTGTCCACGTTCAAAGTAGATTTTCGCTTGTTTCTCGATCGTCTCAACGCCACCGATTCCAGATCCGATCCAGACCCCAGCACGTTCTGCAATTTCTTTAATGTCGATTCCAGCATCTTTTACAGCTTCCAGGCTTGCGACAAGTGAATAATGAACGAAGCGATCCATTTTCCGTGCTTCTTTCGCCTCAATGAATTCTGTGACATCGAAGTTCTGTAATTCGCCCGTAACCTTCGTTGGATACTCATCGATATCGAGACGCTCCATCGGACGAATTCCGTTCGTTCCTTCTTTTAATGCATCCCAGAATGTATTCGCATCATTCCCGATTGGTGTCAATGCCCCGATTCCTGTGACTACAACGCGTTTTCTCATCATCTTATGTGTTCTCTCCTTTAGTCCAAGTAATATATGCTGCTCCCCAAGTCAATCCGGCACCGAAGCCAGCAAGTACAAGTTTCGTACCTAGTGTCAGACGACCTTGCTTACGTGCTTCTTCGAGTGCGAGTGGAATCGAAGCAGCAGATGTATTCGCATGCTCATCGATCGTAACGATGACCTTTTCTTGCGGAATATGCAGTCGTTCACACGCTGCATCGATGATGCGTAGGTTCGCCTGATGCGGAATCAAGATATCGACATCTTCAAGCGTGCTGTCTGCTTTTTGAATGACCTTCTCAACGATTTCCGGTAATTTACGAACGGCGAACTTAAAGACTTCGCGACCGTTCATCTCGATTGGTCCATCGATATCCTTAAACAACAGATGGGCTCCACGTCCGTCTGTTCCGAGTTCAAAAGCATTTAATCCCTCTTGCTCAGTTTGTCCGATGACGACCGCTCCTGCACCATCTCCGAATAAAATCGCTGTCGACCGGTCTGACCAGTCAACGATACTCGACATTTTTTCAGCACCGATGACAAGTGCATGTTTTCCTTCGACTGTTGCTAACATGCTTGCAGCTGTTTGTAATGCGAAGATGAATCCACTACAGGCCGCACTGATATCAAAAGCGGTCGCCCCTCGTGCTCCCAGGCGCTCTTGAACGATACAGGCTGTAGAAGGGAACGCACGTCCTGTTGCCGTTCCGACAACGATCAAGCCGATGTCCTCTACTGTCAATCCAGCATCATCGAGTGCCTTCTGAGCCGCTTCTGTCGCTAAGTCTGTTACATCCACATCATCGGCTGCAATTCGTCGTGCCCCGATTCCTGTTCGTGTCCGAATCCATTCATCACTTGTGTCGAGCGTCGTTGCTAGCTCATCATTCGTTACGCGACGTGATGGCAAAGACGTTCCTAATCCTACAATCCCGATCTTCATAAGGCATCCCCTTTTGTTATTAGTATCTGGTACTAATATAAAGCGTTAATTTGCTTTTGTCAAAGAAAAAAGGAAGAGCAAGGTCTCCCGTGCCCTTCCTTCTACCTCATTCTGCTAACGTCCGAACGACTTCCATGACCATTTTAGCGGAATTGATTGACGCAATCTCGAGGAATTCATCAAACGAGAGTGACGCTTCTTCATTAGCGCTATCTGAAATCGAACGTGTCACGACGAACGGAACACCAAACTGATGACAGACTTGTGCGATTGGCGCAGCTTCCATCTCGACGGCTGCGACTTCTGGGAAGTGCGCCTTGATTTGAGCAGAACGCTCTGAATCATGGATGAATGAGTCGCCTGTCGCGATCAATCCATGAACGACACGAATTGCATCCATGCGCTCGATGACAGCTTCTGCTGTTGCTACGAGCTTTGGATCTGCTTGGTAGGCAGCTGGCATTCCAGGTACCTGACCATATTCGTAACCAAACGCTGTCACGTCTACGTCATGGTGACGTACTTCTGTTGAGACGACGACATCCCCAACCGTTAAGCCTTCTTTAAATCCGCCTGCTGAGCCGGTATTGATGACAGCAGTTGGTTTGTAGTGGTCAAGCAATAATGTCGTACCGATCGCAGCGTTCACTTTCCCGATTCCTGACTTCAAAATGACGACAGGAACGCTATTCAAGAGTCCTTCATAAAAATGATAGTTTGCAATGACTGTATCTTTACGTTCTGACAACTCGTTGCGCAATAAGTTGACTTCCTCTTCCATTGCGCCGATGATTGCGATTGGCATGGTCCATTCCTCCATCAAACAGAAAGCCGGATTGCTCCGGCTCCTGTGTTCTTTATTTGATCGATGTAATTTTTACTGCGTATTCGCCGCCTGGTGCTGGTACAGAGACTTGATCTCCGACTTGGTGCCCCATTAAACTTTTTGCGATTGGTGATTCGTTCGAAATTTTACCCGTGAACGGATCTGCTTCGGCACTACCAACGATCGTATACGTATCTTCTTCGTTGTCTTCGACACTCAAGAAAGTGACTGTCGTTCCGATACCGACGACTGAGATATCCTTCTCTTCTTCCGAGATGATGGCAACGTTGCGAAGCATCTCTTCCAGTTGAGCAATCCGGCCTTCGACCATTGCTTGCTCTTCTTTTGCTGAATCATACTCTGCGTTCTCTGAAAGGTCACCGAACGAACGGGCAATCTTGATGTTCTCGACGACTTCTTTCCGGCGGACTGACTTCAATTCATTCAATTCATTTTCAATGTTCGCTTTACCTTCAAGCGTCATGTAGTATTGCTTTTCTGCCATTTTTGTCACGCTCCTTTTTATTCCACTAGTATAGTATATTCACATCTTTTTTGGAATCAATATCCTCTTTGATCAAGTGCCGAACGATAATCAAGGATCGCTCGGATTTTCGTTACGAGTAAATCGATTGCCACGTGGTTTTCGCCGCCCTCTGGTACGATGATATCCGCATAACGTTTTGTCGGTTCACAGAACTGCAGATGCATCGGACGGACGACATTCGTGTACTGCTCAACGACAGAATCAATTGAACGCCCACGTTCGTTGATATCACGTTGCATCCGACGAAGAATGCGAACGTCCGCATCCGTATCGACGAACACCTTAATATCCATTAGTTCCCGTAACCGTTCGTCTTCAAGCGCTAAAATTCCTTCTACGATGATGACATCACGTGGTTCGAGACGAATCGTTTCTTGAGCACGTGTATGTGCGACATAATCATATACCGGTTTTTCAACGGCAATGTTTTCGCGGAGCGCTTGAATGTGTTCGATCAAAAGACCATTATCGAAAGCAAATGGATGATCATAGTTTGTCTGATATCGCTCTTCCATTGATAATTCACTTTGGTCTTTATAGTATGCGTCCTGTTCAATCATTACGATTGATTCGCTTGGGAACGCATCGACAAGTGAACGTGCCACCGTCGTCTTCCCTGAACCCGTTCCGCCCGCTACGCCTATTACTACCGGTTTTTGCATGTCATTCGTTCCTCCATCATTTCGACTTTTTCCGACTGACGGATACACCGTCACCGAGCGGAAAAATCGTCGTATCATATTGTTCTTGTTCCATCATCCAGACCGTGAATTCTTTGACGAGACGCACGAGCCGACGTCTTCTTCGATCGAACGTCTTCGGGTCAGGCTCAAGGACATCTCCGTGTAAGAAGAGATTGTCCGTATAAAGCACGCCACCCTCTGGAATGAGTCGCCCATATCCCGCAAAGAATTTTTTATACTGTCCTTTAGCTGCATCGATGAAGACTGCATCAAACTGGTCTTCAAGCGTTTCGGCTAATTCTACTGCATCACCAAAAATGATGTCAATCCGATCCGCCACATCTGACCGGGCGATGAAGGTTTTTGCTTCTTCATACCGCTTTGCATTCCGTTCGATTGTCGTAATACGCGCATCCGGTAACGCACGTGCCATCCGGATCGCACTATAGCCAATTGCTGTTCCGACTTCTAGAATACGCTTCGGTTGCTGTAATCGCAGGAGCGACAACAAGACTTCGGAACCGGTCAACTCGATGATCGGTATATGATGTTCTTCCGCATAACGCTCCATTTCTTCTAGTAGGGCATCACGAGGATGAATCATCGATTCGACATAGGTCGTGAAATCCTTCACGCCATTCACTCCCTCTTCCGCATAAACAGGTTGACTTGAAGCGTCATTTCCGCTTCAACCCAACCCGTTGCTCATTGCTCTTTACTCGCTTCGTATTCCACCCATTCCGGTTTATACTTAACGACGTTTCGTTGATGTTCTTCATATGTCTCTTCGTAAAGAATCTGTCCTCGTGGATGTGTATCACTTGGTGGACGGGCGAAGAAATAGACATATTTTGTTTTATTCGGGTTCAAGACAGCTAATACGGAATCCTTACTGACCGTTGAAATCGGACCAATCGGAATTCCTTCGTACTTATACGTATTGTACTTTGAGTTATTCTCAAGATCCTTCAGCGTCGTCAATGCCGTATTCTCGCCAGTGCCATACCAAACCGTCGGGTCCGACTGCAGTTTCATGCCATCATCTAAACGGTTTTTGAAGACGCCTGCGATTTCACGACGATCCTTCGGTGTCGCGGCTTCACGCTCGACCATTGAACCGAGACTGAGCACTTCATGGAAGGTCATGCCTGACTTTCGAATGGCATCCTCATTTTCATCGTAGACTTTTTCTGTCTCGTCGAGCATCGTCTCGACGATTTGATCAATGCTTTTTCCTTTATCGAACTCATACGTTGCTGGGAAGAGATATCCTTCAAGTGCATACAAGACGCCATTCTTCTTCACTTCATCCGTCAACATCGGATATTTTTCAATCATGGCATCGATGAACATCGTATCCGTCAATTCTTTACGAATCGTCTCTTCTTTGAACTTCGTCGCTTTCGCGATTAAATCAATTTGACGATCCATCGTGATGCCTTCAGGTAACGTGATTTTCACATCCGCTGCCTTCATGACCGTTCCCGTTTTCAATTCATTGATGATTTCATCCGGGGACATGGCTTGTGACAGGGTATATGTACCCGCCTGGAATGACGATTCATTCTTATAACGGACGTAATAACGGAAAATCGTCTCGTTTGCAATCAAATCTTTTTCCTTTAGTAAGGAAGCGATCGTACTCGTTCCTGCGCCTAAAGGAATTTCGACTTTGACGGATTTCGTCGCTGCTTCATCGACCGGTTCAAGCGCATTTTTCAAAAAGACATAGATGACCGCACTGGTAACTAGAAAAATCGTCAACAATACAGAAAGGATGATCAGCGTGATCCGGCGTGATGTCCGGCGTCGCCTTTTTTCGATTTCAGCATTTTGCTTCCATTCGTTCTCCATCGGTTCCTCCTTCTTCTCTTAAAACAAGGTGACACCGTAAGAGAAAGTCTCTTACGACGTCACCTGTCATGAGTCGGGTTAGTCTAACTGATCTTCGAGCGTGTTAAAGACTTCTTCGATTTCATCCCAAGTCGCTGTATCGTCTTCGTCGATTGGTACGAGGTTGAAGTCGTTGTCTCCATCACCGTATTCGTCGAGTTCGTAAACGAAGATATCGACTTCTTCTGCTTCGTCATAATCTGCTCCGATTGGCTCGAGGAAGATGTATGTCTTGCTCGAACGTGGGCTTTCATAACGCAGACGTTCTACGAATTCGAAATCATTTCCTTCGCCGTCCGGAATTACGTAACGTGTTGGCTCATTCTGTTGCATCAGTGATCCGCTCCTTTAACGCAAGCTCGAGTTCATCCCAAGTTTGCTCATCATTTTCATCGATCAGGCTCAATTCAAAATCATCTTCGCCTTCTCCATATTCATCGATCTCGCAGATGATTAGATCATCCGCTCCTTCGTCAGGGTTACCGATCATTTCAAGAAATAGATAGGTTTTTCCTGTACGTTCACTTGAGTAACGGTACCATTCTTCGAAAAGATGTTCGCCGCCCTCTTCATCTGGAAAGAGATACTGACGTTTTTCTTCAGCCATCGGTTTCTCCCCCTTCATCGATTCGCCCGATCCAAATACGATTGCAGGATCATGACGGCAGCCATCTTATCGATGACTTGTTTTCGTTTCTTGCGGCTGACATCTGCATCGATCAGCATCCGTTCTGCTTGCATCGTCGTCAACCGTTCATCCATGAAGACGACTTCAAGCCCAGTATGCTGTTCGATTTCCTTCGCAAAGGCTTCACTCGCCTCCGCACGGGGACCGATGGAACCGTTCATGTTTTTCGGAAGACCAATGACTAGGATTTCGACATTGTATGTCTCCATGATGACATCGAGCCGTTTGAAGGCTTCTGGGTAATCCGGTTCCGTCCACTTGACCGTCTCGACACCTTGCGCCGTCCAGCCCATCAAGTCACTGACCGCTACCCCGATCGTCTTCGAACCGACGTCTAGTCCCATTGCACGTTTCATTTTGAATTTCCACTCTCCGCCAAATAAGATTTCACGAGTTCTTCGAGCAATTCGTCACGTTCAATCTTACGAATTAAGTTACGTGCGTCATTATGACGAGGAATGTAAGCAGGATCTCCAGATAGGAGATAGCCGACGATTTGGTTGATCGGATGATATCCTTTTTCTTCTAAAGCATGATAGACCGTCAACAACACATCCCGTGTCGCTGCTTTGTTATCGTCTTCTGGAAAGTTGAATTTCATCGTTTGATCCATCTGACTCACGTTCATCACCTCTTTCATATACACTACGTTTCTATTATGCCAGTGATTGCACGTATTGTGAAGCGTACGCGAGTGCTTCTTCTAATTTCGACGCATCTTTCCCACCAGCTTGAGCCATGTCAGGGCGACCGCCACCGCCACCACCGCAGCGTGTTGCGACTTCCTTGATCAATTTACCAGCATGATAGCCTTGGTCGATTAAATCTTTTGAAACGCTTGCGACGAGATTGACTTTTTCACCTTGCGCACTACCGAGAACAATGATTGCTGATCCGAGTGAGCTCTTCAACTCATCCATCATACCGCGAAGGGCATCCATATCTGAGACGTCGACACGTTTCGCAAGCACACGTACGCCGTTGATTTCCTCAACATCGTCTTTTAGTGAAGCAGCTTCGATGTTCGCAAGTTTTGCTTGCAACGATTCGTTCGCCCGTTCCGTCTCACGAAGTTGTTGTTGCAGTGCTTCGATACGGACCGGAACTTCCGTCGTTTTCGTTTTCAAGACAGCTGCTGCTTGTTCGAGTGTTTCCAAGTGTTGATTCATCACACGATACGCGCCTGCACCCGTTACGGCTTCGATCCGGCGTGTACCTGCACCGATCCCAGACTCGGAGACTATCTTGAACAGACCGATCTCTGCAGTGTTTCCGACGTGGATTCCGCCACACAATTCAATCGAATAAGTTCCCGCTGAGACGACACGAACCGTTTCACCGTACTTCTCACCGAACAATGCCATCGCGCCTTTTGCTTTTGCATCAGCGATGTTCATCTCTTCGATATCAACCGGTAATGATGCCCAGATCGCTTGGTTGACGTCTTGTTCGATTTTTGTCAACTCTTCTTGTGTCACTGCACCGAAGTGTGAGAAGTCGAAGCGGAGACGTTCTGGAGAAACAAGTGATCCCGCTTGGTTGACGTGTGTTCCGAGCGTGTCTTTCAATGCTTTATGAAGCAAGTGTGTTGCTGTATGGTTTTTCGTGACGGCTTTACGTTCTGCTGCTTCGACGTTTGCAACGACATTCGCCGCTTCCGTTGCGATTCCTGTACGGACGATGACCGTATGCAAGTTTTGACCGTTTGGTGCCTTTTGAACATCTTTGACATCAAGAACGAAGTCTTTGCCTTCGATTGTTCCTGTATCCGCGACTTCACCACCACTTTCAGCATAGAACGGTGTGATGTCGAGAATGACTTGTGCTTCTTCACCAGCAGCGACTTCTGTGACTCGTTCTCCATCATGCAACAATGCGATGATTTTCGCATCCGCCTTAAGGTCGGTATAGCCGACGAACGTACTTTTATCTTTTAGTGTCGAGAGGACTTCCGATTGTTGTTGCATCGAACCGCTCTCTTCACGTGCTGCCCGCGCACGTTGACGTTGTGCGTCCATCGCTTGTTTGAAGCCTTCTTCATCAACAGACATCTGATGATCTTCCGCATACTCAACTGTCAATTCGAGTGGGAAACCATACGTGTCATACAGACGGAACGCATCTTCGCCACTGATGACGTGCTCACCGTTTGCCTTAGACGTCTGAGCGACCGTGTTCAAGATTGCAAGACCGTCATGAAGCGTCTCATGGAAACGTTCTTCTTCGTTTTTAATGACGCGTTTGATGAAGTCCGCTTTTTCCGGAACTTGTGGGTAGAAGTCGACCATGACATTTCCAACCGTATCAACGAGTTCATACATGAACGGACGTTCGATCCCGAGCATCTTCGCATAACGAACCGCACGGCGTAGTAAACGACGAAGGACATATCCACGTCCTTCATTCGAAGGAAGAGCACCATCACCGATCGCAAATGATACAGTACGGATGTGGTCTGCGATGACTTTGAATGCTACATCAAGTTTCGAATCATCACGGTATATCTTGCCGCTGATTTCTTCTGTCTTATGAATGATCGGCATGAACAGATCCGTATCGAAGTTCGTCGGCACGTCCTGCATGACACACGCCATCCGTTCGAGTCCCATCCCAGTATCGATGTTTTTACGCGGAAGTTCCGTGTAGTTGCCGTGTCCGTCGTGGTTGTACTGACTGAAGACGATATTCCAGATCTCGAGATAGCGTTCGTTTTCGCCACCTGGATAAAGTTCTGAATCGTTCGGATCGTCTCCGAAAGCTGGACCACGATCGAAGAAGATTTCCGTATTCGGACCAGATGGACCTTCACCGATTTCCCAGAAGTTATCTTCAAGCGGAATGATCCGCTCAGCCGGTACGCCGAGTTCAAGCCAGATTTGACGCGCTGCATCATCTTCCGGATGAATCGTGACCGAAAGACGTTCTGGGTCAAGACCGTACCAGTCATCACTCGTCAAGAGTTCCCAACCCCATTTGATTGCATCTTCACGGAAGTAATCACCGACAGAGAAGTTTCCAAGCATCTCGAAGAACGTATGGTGACGCGCTGTTTTCCCGACGTTTTCGATATCGTTCGTCCGGATTGATTTTTGTGCGTTGACGATACGTGGATTATCAGGAATGACACGACCATCAAAATATTTCTTGAGTGTTGCAACACCCGAGTTGATCCACAAGAGCGATGGATCCTCGACCGGCACGAGTGAAGCACTCGGTTCGATCGCATGCCCTTTGCTTTGGAAGAAATCAAGATACATCTGACGGATTTGTGCACCCGTTAATGGTTTTAGAGCTTTCATGAACAGTTACCTCCATTGGTTTTATTTGGACGCAAAAAAGCGATGCTTTCATCCCTGAAAAGGGACGAAAGCATCGCTTCCGTGGTACCACCCTCGTTCGTAAGCAACCTATTGCCTACCTCGAACATCTGATAACGGGGATGACCCGCAGGTGTTTACACCCGACTCCGGAAGGAGCTTCAAAGGGACTCGAGAAAGTGATTGCAGCAGACTCACTTCTCTCTGGACTCGAGTTTTCCTTTTACTTATCTTCCATCAACGTGTTACGTCCATTCATCTATCGTGATTATTACCTATCGAACAGCATCCGTCAAGTCTTTGTCACCCCACCGAGTCGTTCGATCAATCGTGTTCGGCGCCGGGGTTCCTCTTCTTGCGACGCTTTATGGAACGCACGCGGATCACCGAATAATAACAAACTCGATTTTGCCCGAGTAACTGCCGTATAAATTAAATTTCGGGAATGTTTGAACGCCCCCGTGAAATAGACCGGCATCAAGACGATCGGAAACTCAGATCCTTGCGCTTTATGGATCGTAATCGCATAGGCGTGCGTGAATTGATCCCAGTCACTCCGGTTGTACTCGACTTCCGTCTGATCGAACCGGGCGATGATTTTATCGACTTTATCGACATTCTCTTTAGCGAAGAAGATATTGACGATTTCGCCGATATCTCCGTTATAGACATTTTCTTCCGCATTGTTGACGAGCTGGAGAATCTTGTCCCCGGTCCGGTAAATCCGCGTTCCTTGTTTGACTTCCCGTTTCTTTAGTTCCTCCGGGTTATAGACGCGTTGCAAGGCGACATTCAATTCGTCGATCCCGACCTGACCCCGGTAGGTCGGCGCGAGGACCTGTACATCGAATTTCGAGTAGCCTTTTGCGAGTGCTTTTTCCGCGAAGGCCGAGATGCCCCGTAACGTCTCTTGCGGAGACGCAGTATAGAAGCGGCGATCCGCAAGTGGTGATAACAAATCAGCAGACGTCGTCCGGTTCTTCAAATCGTGCGCAAGACGCAATATCGAAGAATCTTCTGCTTGACGATGGACGACGTTCAAACGGACGACGGGAATTCCTTCCGTATCCATCAAGTCTGCCAGCACCTGTCCTGGACCGACGGATGGCAATTGATCGCGGTCACCGACGAACAAGATCTTCATGCCATTCGGGACGGCGCGAAGCAAACTCGATAACAAGTAGATATCAATCATCGACGATTCATCGATGATCAGTACTTTTCCCGTGATCGGCTGATCCTCATTCAGTTGGAAGTTCGTTCCGTCATACTTTAAGAGACGGTGAATCGTCATCGCCGGTACATCTGTTGCTTCCGATAGACGTTTAGCGGCACGTCCCGTTGGTGCAACAAGGACGTATGGATAGACATCCCCTGTCTTGACGCGACTCTTCTCAAGCGGCCAGTCATGAATTTCTTGCAACGCATGCAAAATTCCCTTGATGACAGTCGTCTTACCGGTACCCGGTCCACCAGTCAAGACCATCAGCGGCGCTTTGACCGCTAACTCGATCGCTTCTCGCTGTTGCGCGGCATATTCCATGCCAAACTGTTCTTCGAGGTGCCCGATTGCTTCAAGAATCGTCGCGACATCGACTTCTTGTTCAGCACCGTTTGCCATGACGCGTGCTAGCTCCTTCGCCGCTCGGACTTCCGCATAAAAGATCGTCGGTAAATACAAGCAACCTTCTTCAAGCTTGACCTTATCTTCAGCGAGCAACAGTTCGATCGCTTGTTCCAGCCGCTCTCCCGGATCTTCCCCAAGCAGACGGGGTGCCCGTTGCAACAGAGAGTCGACCGTCGCGAAGGCATGTCCCTCGCCCGCTTCTTGTTCTAATATATGCATGATCGAAGCAGCGACACGCTCTGGATGTAGCCCGACAAGTCCGAGGTGCGCGGCAATATGATCGGCTGTCTTAAAGCCGATCCCGTTTACTTCATACATCAAGGAATACGGATTCTCCCGAATCCGTGCCATGGCGTCGCCCTCGTACGCGGCATAGATCTTTGCCGCTAGCTTCGGTGTGACATCAAACGGTGCTAAGAACAGCATCAACTGATCGACACCGTATAACGTGGCGAGTCGATTCAATATGATGTCGGCTTGTTTTTGTTTTAACCCAGGCACCTGATTCAGTACCCGTTCATCCTTTAATATGAGATCCACTGCGTCTTCTCCGAGAGCATCGACGATATTTTTCGCTGTCTTCGGACCAATGCCGGTGAACGAACCATTCGTCAAGAAGCGGATCGTCGCATGTTTGGTCATCGGAACCGATCGGCGAATCAGTTCCGCCTTCAGTTGTTTTCCGAAGCGAGGATGATCAACGAGACGACCGAATGCTTGATACGTTCCTCCGAGTTCGATTCCGACTCCTGTACCCGTAATGACGAGCTCGGTTTCTTTTAATTCAAAGTTCTTTTCTTTGACGGCGACCAGTACAATGGAGTGTGCTTCTTCTTCAGAAGAAAAGAGCACACGTTTGACGCGCCCGACGACTTGATGGGGGTGCTCCATCACTCCACCTTCTTTCTCTCTTTTTCATTCGCTGCTTTCATCATAGCATTCGTTTACCAGATTTTAAATCAGGGAAAGATAACGTGAAACATTTCGTTAAGAGGAGGAGTTCAAGGATGGCACGTTTACCGATTGCAGGATTGTGTGAATTAGTACTTGAAGTCGAGGATATGGATCGCGCCCTTGGCTTTTGGAATGAGACACTTGGTATTCCGATTGTCGAACAATGGGCACCTGAGGATGCTGAGCCGAGCAAAGAACAATCTAAACAAGATGGGGTCTGGGCAACGTGGCTCTACATTGGCGGCAACACCCGACTCGGTCTTTGGCTGAAACGGGACTTCACGATGGAAGAACGAACCGTTAAACATTTACCGGTCTCCGAATGGGATACGTTGTACGATGAAGGCGGAGTCCATGTCCACTGTGCCTTTTACGTTGAGAAGGACGAGTTCCAGCAAGCCTTAAATCAGCTTCGGGAAGCTTCAATCACCGTGAAGCTAAGAGAATGGGATGAACAGGAGACCTCGAACCAAAAAGAGTATTCCGCTTATTTCAAGGATACAGAAAATAACGTCATCGAACTGTATACGAAAAACATGGATGAAGCCTATGAAGACTTTTCCGGACCTCCGCTTCGTGTCATCCGTGAAGTCGGGAATTAAATACCATACAAAAAAGACGACTCCGCCTGGAATCGTCTTTTTTTAGATCAATCTGCTTGTTTTAATAACGCATCCATCTTCGCTTTTGCATCTCGTGCAAGCGCGTGTTCAGGCTGATAGGCAAGAACGGCTTCAAGTTCTGCATAACAGGCTTCCTGTTGACCGAGGAAGGCAAGAGCAATCGCATAATTGTATCGTGCATCTGTATGCGTTTCGTCAAGCATCAAGACATGCTCGAACATCTCGACCGCTTCTTCCAACTTCTCGTTTTGCGCTAAGGCAAGTCCGTATTGGAATGCGATCTCGATATCGACACCGTTTAGTTCTGACGCGCGTTGTAAACGAGGTAAGCCGCGTACTGGATCACCGAGTTTTTGATACGTCATCCCAAGCATGAAATGGAGATCCGCGTCGTCAAGTCCATATAACAACGCTGCCCGCAATGATTCCTCTGCTTCGACGAGTTTGTCGGCAGCAAAGAACAAGGCACCTTTCGCATAATAGGCACTCGCAAACGTATTATCAATCATCAGTGCCCGGTCATAAAAACGAAGGGCACGATCAGCGTCGTTCATCGATTGGAGTAATGTTCCAAGATTGACGTACGCCGTCGGATCTTTTGGGTTTTGTTCGATCGCATCATTAAAAGCTTGCGCTGCTAATTCATAATTTCCAGCTTCTAGATGCCGGAACCCTACTTCATTATAGTTCATCTTCTTTTGCTCCTTACGCTAAATAAGCGAGGCGTTCGCCTGCTTTATAGGCTGCNNCTGCATCGATTGTGGCACCACCGAGGCAGATGTCTCCATCATAGAACACGACCGCTTGTCCTGGTGTGATCGCCCGTTGACGTTCGTCAAACGAGACATCGAGTCCATCTTCAAGGACACGAACCGTGACGGCTGTGTCTTGTTGACGGTAACGGAATTTCGCTGTGCAACGGAATGTCTCACCGACTGGACGTTCAGATGTCCAACTGACATCTGAAGCAAGTAATCCTTCCGAATACAATAATTCGTTATGGAATCCTTGATCGACATAGAGAATGTTCTCTTTTAGGTTTTTTCCGACGACGAACCAAGGTTCTCCGTCGCCACCGATACCAAGCCCGTGGCGTTGCCCCATCGTATAGTACATCAATCCATCGTGACGACCCATGACGTTGCCGTCAAGCGTCCGCATCTCACCGGGTTGTGCCGGTAGGTATTGACCGAGGAACTGTTTAAAATTCCGCTCGCCAATGAAGCAAATACCGGTCGAGTCTTTTTTCTTAGCTGTAGCGAGGTTCGCTTCTTCTGCGATCCGGCGCACTTCTGATTTTTCCATGTGACCGATTGGGAACATCGCCTTCGCGATTTGCTCTTGCGACAATTGATTCAAGAAATACGTTTGATCCTTGTTTGCATCGACACCACGAAGCAATTTATGTTCTCCATCTTCATAGACAGCACGTGCATAATGACCTGTCGCGACGAAATCGGCACCAAGACGCATCGCGTGATCGAGGAAGGCTTTGAACTTGATTTCCTTGTTACACATGACGTCTGGATTCGGTGTCCGACCGAGTTTATATTCATCGAGGAAGTACGTGAAGACCTTATCCCAGTACTCTTTTTCAAAATTGACCGCATAATACGGAATGCCGATTTGATTGGCTACGGCGATGACGTCTTCATAATCTTCCGTCGCCGTACAAAAGCCGTTCTCATCCGTGTCATCCCAGTTTTTCATGAAGATCCCGATGACGTTATAGCCTTGCTCTTTTAATAAATGAGCCGTCACAGACGAATCGACACCGCCCGACATCCCAACGACGACTGTCGTTTCACTCGGGGCTTTCGCTCGTGTATTCATTCATTTCACCTCTTAGTTAATTCTGAAACGATTTTACGACATCTTGCAAGGCTTGTGCGAGTAGTTCGACTTGCGCGAGCTCATTTCCGTGACCAAAACTGATCCGAACCGATGCGCGCGTCCGTTCATCTTCACCATACATCGCCGACAAGACATGCGAAGGCTCGACGGATCCTGCCGTACATGCACTCCCGCTCGATACAGCCATCTGGCGCATATCAAGCATGATCAAGAACGGTTCGATTTCAATTTGCGGGAAGTAAAGATTGAGGACATTCGGCAATCCTTCAACACCGTTGACTTCGTAAGTGACGCCACTTTCATCCAAGCGTGTTAGCAAAACGCTACGCAGTTGTTTGATGTGGTCCTGCTGTTGATCGCGCTCTGCGATCATCAGTTCGAGCGCTTTCGCTAAACCGACGATTCCCGGTACGTTCTCCGTACCAGCTCGACGCTTGCGTTCCTGTTCTCCGCCATACGTCTGCGTCGCTAATTTCACACCTGTCCGTACATATAATAGCCCGATTCCTTTTGGACCATTGATTTTATGACCAGACGCGGATAAAAGATCGACCTGTAACGCTTCGACATCAATTGCTTGTTTTCCGAACACTTGCACCGCGTCCGTATGGAACAAAATACCGCGTTCCCGTAAGAATTGACCAATTGCCGCAATCGGCTGGATCGTCCCGACTTCATTGTTGCCGAACATGATCGAGACAAGTGTCGTATCTTCCCGGACAGCTTCTTGCAAGGCATCCAATGAGACGACGCCTGTCGTTGGTACATCAAGATACGTGACGTCATAGCCTTGTTTTTCGAGCTCTTCGAAGGCGCGGAGCACGGCATGATGCTCAAAACGTGTCGTAATGAGATGACGTCCTTTTTCACGCGCTGCCTCTGCCGCACCGAAGATGGCATAGTTATCCGACTCCGTTCCACCACTTGTGAAAATCAGTTCAGTTGGTTTCGCGTTCAATTCTTGTGCGATCTGCCGACGTGCTTTGTCAATCGCTGCACGAGCAGACCGACCAGCCGCATGGACACTCGATGGGTTACCATACTGTTCGAGCAAATAAGGCGTCATCGCCTCAAGGACTTCCGGACGCATCGGCGTCGTCGCCGAATGGTCAAAGTAATTCATTCGTTTTCACCTCTCAAATATAGAACATGTATCCTGTATCGTCTTCTTCCGCTAAGTCTTGTAGCGTCGTTGAATCGAGTACTTGATCGACTGCTTGTTGGATTTTATCCCACAGTTTGCGTTTCGTGACCTCGTCACACGCATCACCTTCAACGACAACGAGTGGTCCTTCAAGTAAGCGGATGATTTCACCCGCCGTGATGCTTTGCGCTTCACGACCGAGCTTATATCCGCCATAAGCGCCGCGGACGCTTTTGACGAGACCACCATTACGAAGTGGTGCGATCAATTGCTCGAGNNNNGAGATTTTCATCATGCGAAGGATCATCCTTTCTAGTATAGTAGTAGCTAAAAGTGGAAGGAGCGTATGTGTATGGCACATTTATTTGAATCCCAGTCTCCTGCCGGACCGCTCGCGAATCGAATGCGTCCGCAGAATCTGGATGAAATCGTCGGACAACGTCATCTGATTGGAGAGACAACGCTCCTGCGGCGTGCCATCTTAGCCGATCGTCTCGGAACCGTCATTTTTTACGGTCCACCCGGTACCGGTAAGACGACGCTCGCACGTGTCATCTCCAGTTATACGAAATCAGCATTCGAGCAATTGAATGCGGTCACGGCGAAACTGGAACAATTACGGGAAATTCTAAAAGCAGCCGAAGCTCGTCTTCAGTTCGAGGATCAAAAAACGATCCTTTTTCTCGATGAGATCCATCGGTTCAATAAGATGCAGCAAGACGCCTTACTGCCAGCGCTTGAAGCGGGTACGATCACATTGATCGGGGCGACGACGGAAAATCCGAGTTTTGAGGTCAACGCCGCTCTCTTATCGCGGGCAACAGTCTTTCGTTTTGAACCCCCGACGGCAGATGATTTACGGATCGTCCTCGATCGGACCCTGAAGGACACGGAGCGTGGTCTTGGCAAATATCCAATCACGATCACGGATGAAGCAATCGATCATTACGTCAAGTTGTCAGACGGCGACTACCGGGCATTATTGAATGCACTTGAACTCGCCGTCTTAACGACGCCAGAAATTGATGGTCAGATCACGATCGATCTTTCTGTCGCCGAGGAATCGATTCAGCAAAAAGCATTGAAGTACGATAAGGACGGCGATCGTCATTACGATGTCATCTCCGCCTTCATCAAATCGATTCGCGGTTCCGATCCGGACGCCGCTCTCTACTGGCTCGCCGTCATGATTGAAGCGGGCGAAAGTCCACGTTTCATCGTCCGTCGTCTCTACGTCCATGCGGCAGAAGACATCGGTCTGTCTGATCCGCAAGCGTTATTAATGGTCGATGCCTGCGCACGCGCGTGCGAGTACGTCGGTTTCCCGGAAGCACGGATCCCGCTTGCTGAAACGGTCTTATATCTCGCGACGGCACCGAAATCGAATGCTGTCATCTCAGCAATCGATCAAGCATTGACGCTCGTTCGTCGTTCGGACGGCGGACCCGTCCCGCCGCACTTGCGCGATGCCCATCATCCGGGGGCAGCGGCGCTCGGGAATGGTGTCACTTATCAATATCCTCATGAGTTCGAGCATGCCTATGTGCCACAAAATTACTGGCCCGAGAACCTGGCCCGAACAAAGCCGGTCTTTTATCGCCCGAGCCCGCGCGGTTTTGAGAAACAACTGCAAGCTCGACTTGATTTTTGGAACAAACAAACAGCCACACATCAGAAAAAGCGACCATAAGGTCGCTTTTTTTTAACGAACGCGTTCGATCGTCACGCCAGCTTCACGGACAATCTCATTGATGACGTAGCTCGCTGCAATCAGTCCACCGACAGATGGAACAAATGCATTCGAACTCGGTGGCATCTTCGCTTTACGAATCGCAGCGGCATCGTTTCCGACGACTTGGCGGACTTCTTCAATGATCTTAACGGGTGGTTCATCGGAAAAGACGACAGGAACACCTTTATGGATGCCGGCTTTCCGGAGTTTCGTCCGAATGACCTTCGCTAATGGATCATAACTTGTATCTTTGATGTCAACGATCTTGATGCGTGTCGGATCCATCTTGTTTGCCATCCCCATGCTCGAAATGATCGGAATGTTACGTTTCTTACATTCTTGAATCAAGTGAATTTTGAACGAGACCGTGTCCGATGCATCGATGACATAATCCGGCTGCTGTTCAAAGAACGACTCGAATGTTTCTTCATTGTAGAACATCTTTAAACGAACGATTTCAAGGTCTGGATTGATTAACGCAAGACGTTCTGCCATCGCATCGACCTTCGGCTGACCGACCGTCGGAAGCAAGGCATGAATTTGTCGGTTAACGTTTGTAATATCGATATCATCCTTATCGACGAGAATCAAACGACCTACACCACTACGGGCAAGTGCTTCTGCTGAGAACGAACCAACACCGCCGATTCCCAGAATAGCGACAGACTTGGATGCCAATGCGTCAAGTCCAGTTTTACCGATTGCTAGTTCATTACGCGAAAATTGATGTAACATCTCATAACCTCACAATACTCATACTGTTTTACTCGGAATTATATCATAAAAAAAAACGTCATGCGACGTGTCAAACAATAAAATAATAAGACGATGGGACCCGAAGTGCCGTGTCGATACCTTATTTTTGAACCTGCTGTGCAGGTGGGTGTCTTATCCGATTCCTATTCGTACGTCCTCCTGCTGTGTTACGAGGCATGTACTACTAGTTGGAACGTCAAACTCCCTATCAAAAAAGAGTGGCTCAAAGATAAAAGGCGGCTCTCGTACAATTCAGGAACCCCATCTGATGCATTTAATATAGCATCCTCCCCTCTGAAATGCAACTACTTCCCACTCCAGAAAAAGATGCTTTTTTAAGTCCAACGTTTCGTGAAGTCTTCGTTCGGATCATATCGTTGTTGCTGGAACACGGGATCGAATCGTGGCGTCCGTGTCGCATTCCCGACCCCTGCGATGAATGCCCAGTTGCCATAGTTCGAAGCGACGTCATGATCAATCAATTGTTGTTCAAAATACTGTGCTCCGATGCGCCAGTCCTGTTTTAATTCATGAATGAGATAACTAGCAACGATCTGCCTGCCCCGGTTCGACATCCATCCCGTCTCGCGAATCTCGTTCATAAAGGCATCAACGAACGGTACACCGGTCTTTCCTTTTATCCAACGTTCGACAGCTAGCTGATCCGTCTTCCACGTGTATTGACCTTCCTTTAATCCATTCGATCGAAACAGACGACTTCCTGTCTCACGCATCGTTAAATGGAAAAAGTCACGCCATAACAGTTCGAAATACAACCAGTACGTCGATTCATTTGCTCCCTTTTTTCGCTCGGCTTCCTGCAATTCAGCCATGACGCGACGCGGTGACAGCGATCCGTTCGCTAGCCAGGCAGATAACTTCGAAGAATCATCTCGCAAAAAACCATTACGTGTTTCTTTATAGGTGAATACAGGCTCAGCAAAGTATTCTTGAAGACGTGCTCTCCCCGCTGATTCTCCACCACGGAACGGGAACGCAATCTCTGGATCCGCTTTGACTGATTCCTCCCTTATTAATCGAATACCGGTTGGTGGATCAAGTGGATCGTAGAAGGTTCCTTTCGCCTCGACACGTTTTCGAAACGCTGTAAAGACGCGCTTCAGTTCGTCACTTCCGATATCTTCCCGGCGATGTAGTGTCTGTGTCTCAAAAGAACGGACTGTATATCTGTCTTTGACATACTGCTCACTTGCCGCTTCTTCTGTTCCAGTCATCTTATGGAAATAGACTGTATCATCCGTTTGTAGATAAGAATCAAGTGCCTCATTCACCTTCCCCTCTAAAATATCTAATGCAATTCCGATTTGAGACAAATGATCGGCTAAATTCACTAATGTCTCTTCTTCGAATTTCGCTTGTTGCGCGCCTCTTTCAAACAGCTGTTCCTTATGATTTTTAACGTATACTGCCCGAATCGTATCTTGTTCTTCGCATGCGCTCCGAAGTGCTTCATGATCATCGACACGCAAATCATTGCGGTACCAGACGACTGCTCCCATATTGATCGGCTCCCTTCTCTTATACTATGACCCGACCAAGGGACTTAGAAAACCAATCGATGTGCCGACGAGGTTTTAAGACGTTGTTTTCGTGGAATATGATTACTACAACAAATCAGAGGAGTGAATGGATCAATGGCTGCAAAACGCGGTAAACTCAGAACATTAGTGACGCTTGTAACGACGGTTGGACCAATCGTTTATAAATTCTATAAAAAACAACAAGCTAAAAAATCAATCAACAATCCTAAATAAAAAATGGACGCTTCCTTATCGGAGCGTCCATTTTTTAACGTTTACTGACACCTTCACTTGCGTCGACATAAAAACGCCATGGATAGGCCGTCGCTTCTCCAGCATTTGGAATACCAATGCGTGTCGTCTGGACGATTGCATCGACTGGGTCGGCAACGAGTCGAAACCGGTCTTGATAAAGATCCTGACCTGAATCAGCAGTCGTTAGACCGAATCCTTGGCATAATTTTGCCGGTCCATTGACGAGATTTCGTCGTTGAATCGCAGTCAATTCTGCGTAGGAACAACCGAAACGGCGTTCAGCGACAAGATCGTGCCCACTGATGATTTCGGCACCTCGTAACAGCAGTCCGTATCCTTCCCCTTCATGTCCACAAACGATATTCATACAGTGATGCATACCATACGTGAAATAAACATATAAATGTCCGGGTGGACCGAACATCGGTGCCGTTCGTTTCGTCGGTTTACCGGAAAACGAGTGTGCCGCTTGATCGTGAGGACCGAGATAGGCTTCGACCTCGACGATTCGCATCGTTACCTCATCGACCGTGATGTGTGTTCCTAAGAAGTCTGGTCCGACTTCAACTGGAGACCGTTCAAAAAAGTGTCGTTCCATCCGTTCGCCCTCCTTCATGAAACAAGCGAACCTCCCATACCGGAAGATTCGCTTGTCGTGACTTAAGATTGTTTGACTGCTGTACGAATTGAGAGATCATTTAATTGCGCATCCGAGACTGGGCTTGGTGCTGCCGTCAACAGATCACTTGCTGATGCTGTTTTCGGGAAGGCAATTGTATCACGCAAGTTCGAACGCCCTGCGAGTAACATGACGAGACGGTCTAGACCAAGTGCGATCCCCGCATGTGGTGGTGTTCCGTATTCGAATGCTTCCATCAAGAAGCCGAATTGCTCGTTTGCTTCTTCTTCTGAGAAGCCAAGCAACTTGAACATCCGCTCCTGGATATCCCGTTCATAAATCCGTTGTGATCCACCGCCGAGCTCATATCCGTTTAAGACGAGGTCATACGCGACTGCGAGGACTTTGCCAGGATCCGTCTCGAGCAATTCGAGATCCTCACGACGTGGCATCGTGAACGGGTGGTGGTTCGCATAGAAACGACCATCTTCTTCTTCGTACGTGACAAGTGGGAAGTCTGTCACCCAAAGGAAGTTGAAGACCGACTCATCAATTAAGTCGAGTTCCTTCGCCAACTTCTGACGGAGCGCACCTAAGCTGTCTGCTACGATCGATGCTTTTGCTGCGACGAACAACAACAAGTCGCCTGCTTCCGCATCTGTCGCCGCTGTCAAGCGAGCGGTTGCTTCTTCGTCGAAGAACTTCGCGATTGGACCATTCAATCCGTCCGCTGTCACTTTGACCCATGCGAGACCTTTTGCACCGTAAATCGCCGTAAATTCTTGTAACTTATCGATGTCTTTTCGTGAGAAGCGTTCAGCTGCACCTTTGACGTTCAATGCTTTGACTTCTCCACCTGCTTCAAGTGCCATATCGAATACTTTGAATCCTGCTCCTTTGACGGCATCCGCGACATCGATCAATTCGAGACCGAAGCGTGTATCCGGTTTATCCGAACCATACCGGCTCATTGCTTCTGCATACGGCATCCGTGGGAATGGTGTCACGATATCTTTTCCGAGCGTTTCTTTCATGACGCGTGTCATCATCGACTCCATCATGGCATACAAGTCTTCGATGTCCATGAAGCTTGTCTCGATGTCGACTTGCGTGAATTCAGGTTGACGGTCTGCACGTAAGTCTTCATCACGGAAACAACGTGCGATTTGGAAGTACCGCTCAAAACCAGACACCATCAACAATTGTTTGAACAATTGTGGAGATTGTGGCAAGGCGTAGAACTCGCCCGGGTGAACCCGGCTTGGGACGAGATAGTCACGTGCGCCTTCTGGCGTTGATTTCGTTAAGATCGGTGTCTCGACTTCCAGGAAGTCTTGCTCATCGAGGAAGTTCCGCATGATGTTCGATGCTTTCGAACGGAGACGGAATGTCTCTTGGAGCGATGGGCGACGCAAGTCGAGGTAACGGTATTTGAGACGTAAATCTTCTGACGTCTGCTCCGCTTCTTCACTGATCGGGAACGGTGTCATCTTCGCTGCGTTTAAGATGACGACTTCATCCGCGACGACCTCGACTTGTCCAGTCGGGATGTTCGGGTTCGGATTCTCACGTGCGATGACATGTCCTTTAATATCGAGGACATATTCCGAACGAATCGATTCGGCAAGACGGTGTGCCTGCTCGTTTTCCGGTTGGAAGACGATTTGGACGATGCCACTACGGTCACGGAGATCAAGGAAGATCAATCCTCCTAAGTCACGTCGTTTTTGAACCCATCCTTTAAGTTGAACGTGTTGTCCGATGACTTCTTCTGTCACCTGTCCGTTCATATGCGTGCGTCCGATCATTGTGCTTCCTCCTTTAATTTCGCGACGATCGTATCAGCGACTGCTGATAACGGAACGTCCGTCTGTTCCCCTGTAGCCATGTTTTTGAGGGCAGCTGCACCACGCTCGACTTCTTCATCCCCGAGGATGACCGTGTAACGTGCTTTCAAGCGATCTGCTGCCTTAAATTGTCCTTTGAACTTCCGACCGAGATAATCCCGATCCGCGACAAGTCCTTCAAGACGCATTAATTGTAGGAGGCGTGTCGCTGTCTTTTCGACTTCGTCACTGCCTTGCGCGACGATGAAGACATCGATTCGATCGTCGACTGCTGGTAAGACGTTCTCATTTTCAAGCGCCATCAATAAACGCTCGATACCGATTCCGAATCCGATTCCCGGTGTTGCCGGTCCACCGATCTGTTCGACGAGACCGTTGTAACGACCACCACCACATAGTGTCGTGATTGCTCCGAAACCTTCTGCTTCTGACATGATTTCGAACGCCGTGTGATTGTAATAGTCGATTCCGCGAACAAGCGTTGGATCAACGACGTACTCGATACCGAGAGCATCTAAGTGAAGCAACACTTCGTCGAAGTACGCTTTTGATGCCGGGTTTAAGTAATCGAGAATCGATGGTGCTGTTGCCATGCTCGGGTGATCGCGGTCGACCTTACAATCGAGGACACGAAGTGGATTCGTTTCGAGACGATTTTGACAGTCCTGGCATAATTCGTGAACGACTGGCTTAAAGTGTTCGACGAGTGCTGCCCGGTGTGCGGCGCGACTTTCGTTATCCCCGAGCGTGTTGATGACCAGTTTAAGATGCTTCAATCCGAATGAACGGTAGATGCTCATCGCGAGACTGATTACTTCCGCATCGATGGCCGGTTGTTCACTTCCGAGTGCTTCAACTCCGTATTGGTGGAGCTGACGGAAACGTCCTGCTTGCGGACGTTCATAACGGAACATCGGGCCGATGTAGAATAATTTCGTTGGTTGGTTCGGTGAACCGAACAGTTTGTTTGTCACGAATGAACGAACGACGGCAGCCGTTCCTTCCGGGCGTAACGTCAACTGGTCTTTTCCGCGTTTCTCAAGCATGAACATCTCTTTTTGAACGATATCCGTCGTCTCACCAACGCCACGTTTAAAGAGTTCTGTCTCCTCAAAAATCGGCGTCCGGATTTCCTTATAGTTGTAACGCTTACTAATTTCACGTAATTGTTGTTCGATGTACTGCCAACGTTCGACTGTTCCTGGAAGGACATCAAACGTACCGCGTGGTAATTTCATCTCAAATTCCTCCTTTTTTGAATACAAAAAAGTTCTCGTCCGCAAAGGGACGAGAACTTGAAGATCCCGTGGTACCACCCTGGTTGTCAAATCACATTTGACCACTCGGTGCAGTTAACGCCTGCGTACGACCTTCCCTACTCTCAGTTCAGGAAGATACCTCGGAAGGGTCTTTCATCGAGTTCGTCTGTTCGCCCTTTCAGCCAAGGGGCGACTCTCTAAGCAGACGAGGTCTTGATTACTCCTCTTCGTCTTCGGTCGTATGAATCATTTGGTTACGTCTAATATTGCCTCGTCTCTCGGTTCCTGTCAAGCGTTTGCTTCTTTTTCAAGAATCAACGTTACAGGCCCATCATTAATGAGCGCGATATCCATCATGGCACCGAACTGACCTGTCTCGACCGTCAGTCCTTGCGCACGAAGACGTTCATTGAACGCTTCATACAACTCATTGGCAACATTCGGTTTCGCCGCTTCCGTGAAGGCTGGACGACGTCCTTTTTTGACATCACCATACAGCGTGAACTGCGAGACGGATAGAATCTGACCGTCGACATCCTGTAACGAGCGATTCATCCGTTCTTCCTCATCTTCAAACACACGGAGTCCTGCGATTTTATCAGCTAACCAGTTCACCTGATCGATCGTGTCTTCGTGCGTGACACCGACGAGCAAAAGAAATCCTTGTTTGATTTGACCGATGATTTTTTGATCGACTGTGACACTTGCTTCTTTGACTCGTTGTAATACAACTCGCACGACGGATCCGCTCCTTACGTCATCATGACGCGATGTACAGCATACACGTCAGAGATTTGTTTAATTCGATCGACGACTTTTTGTAGATGATTGACATTATTGATCGCAATCGTCATCGTGATTTTGGCTTGTTTACTGTCGTCGCCCTTCCCACTGACAGCGACGATGTTCGTATTCGTTGCAGATACCGACTGCAAGACATCATTCAACAATCCTGCCCGGTCAAATCCAGAAATTTCGATTTCGACGTTATAACTCTTGACGGCTTTACCTTCATGTTCCCACTCGACTTCGAGCAGACGTTCCGGATTTTGTTCGTGAATGACGTTCAAACAGTCCGTCCGGTGAATTGAGACGCCACGCCCACGCGTGATATATCCGACGATATCGTCCCCTGGAACCGGATTACAACAACGACTCATGCGAACGAGCATGTTATCGATGCCTTTGACCCGAACCCCTTCCGGATTTTCCTTTTTCGGACGATCGAACGTCTTCATCTCACTGATTGCTTCGTTCAGTTCTAGATTTTTGGATTCTTTGTCTTTGCGTAATTTTTCCGTTAATTTATGCGCGACTTGGGCAGCAGTCAGACCATGATAGCCAACGGCAGCGTACATGTCTTCTTCTTGCGAGAAGTTGAACTTCCGCGTCACGTCTTCGAGCGTCTTCTCATTGATGACTTCTTTCGGCTCAAAGCCAAGCTTCTTCACTTCTGCTTCGATCAGTTCCCGTCCTTTTGAGACGTTCTCTTCGCGTTGCTGACGTTTGAACCATTGACGGATTTTATTTTTCGCCTGACTCGACACACAAATCTTGAGCCAATCCTTACTTGGACCATAACTATGCTTCGACGTGACGATTTCGATGATGTCACCTGTCTTTAGCTTATAGTCGATCGGTACCATCCGTCCGTTGACTTTCGCTCCGATCGTCCGGTGACCAATTTCCGTATGAATTCGGTAGGCATAATCAATCGGAACAGAACCTTTCGGCAACTCGATGACGTCACCTTTTGGTGTGAAGACGTACAGCATGTCACTGAAGAAGTCGACTTTGACCGATTCCATGAATTCCTCGGCATCTGCCGTGTCCTTCTGTAACTCCAAAATCTCGCGGAAGTGAGCAATCTTATCCTCAAACCCAGATTTTGCTTCCTGTTCCTTACCTTCTTTATACGCCCAGTGAGCGGCAATCCCGTACTCGGCAATGAAATGCATGTCTCGCGTCCGAATTTGGACCTCGAGCGGCTCGCCTTTCGGTCCGATGACCGTCGTATGCAGCGATTGATACATGTTCGGCTTCGGCATCGCGATATAATCCTTGAAACGTCCCGGCATCGGTTTATACTGCGTATGAATGATTCCGAGTACAGCGTAACAATCTTTGATTGAGTCAACAATGATGCGAACAGCCATCAAATCATAGATTTCACTGAACTCTTTTTTCGAGTTTTGCATCTTATTATAAATGGAATAGATATGCTTCGGACGTCCATCGACTTCCGCTGCAATCTGTACATCATCGAGTACTTCATTGACCTCTTCAATAACCGAACTAACGAGCGCTTCTCGTTCCGTCCGTTTTTGTTTCATCATCGAAACGATCCGGTAGTATTGTTGCGGATTGATGTAGCGCAAACTGATGTCCTCGAGTTCCCATTTGATCGTCGAAATCCCGAGACGATGCGCAAGTGGCGCGAAGATTTCAAGCGTCTCTTCTGCTTTTTGCACTTGCTTTTCCTTGACCATATGTTGCAACGTCCGCATATTGTGCAAACGGTCAGCCAGTTTGATCAAGATGACACGAATGTCTTCCGCCATCGCGATGAACATCTTCCGATGGTTCTCAGCTAACTCTTCGCGCTTCGATTTATATTTAATTTTCCCGAGTTTCGTGACGCCATCGACGAGCATCGCAACGTCAGATCCGAATCGTTCGGATAATTCTTCGAGTGTAATGTCCGTATCTTCGACGACATCATGAAGAAGCGCAGCGACGATCGTCGTTGCATCCAAACCAATATCGACTAAGATACCGGCAACTTGTACCGGATGAATGATGTACGGTTCCCCTGAACGGCGGAATTGTCCATCATGTTCGTCTTTCGCGAATTGGTAAGCACGTTCGATGTCTTTGACTTCAACTTGCGTCATGTATTCCGCACATCGAGCGAGAAGGTCTTCTACATTTACGATTTGTTTATTTGTCATCCCTTTTCCTCACCCAGTCCCCGGGATCGTCTGCAACGGAATCCCTAATATATAATTCTTATTATCGTGAAATCTTGAGAAGATGTCAAAATAAAAAGAAATACCCCCTTGGTCATCAAGTACCAAGAGAGTATAGTGTCTTCAGTCTTCGTAGCGAATCAATGAAAGAATGTCATATCCTTCGAGTTTCTCACGTCCGCCAAGACCATCGAGTTCAATTAAGAATCCGATTCCGGCAACTGTTCCGCCTAATTTTTCGATCATTTGGATCGTTGCTTCAATCGTACCACCTGTCGCAAGCAAATCGTCAAGGATGACGACGCGTTGTCCCGGTTGGATTGCATCTTCGTGCATCGTCAAGACGTCTTTTCCGTACTCAAGACCATACTCGACACGGACTGTCTCGCGCGGTAATTTTCCTTCTTTACGAACAGGAACGAATCCGATTTCCATCGCGTAAGCTGCTGGGCAACCAACGACGAATCCACGTGCTTCTGGACCTGCGATGACATCTGCGCCTTTACTACGTGCATACTCAACGAGCGCATCGACCGATTGTTTATACGCCGGTCCGTTTTGCATGAGTGATGTGATGTCCTTGAAACTGATTCCTTCTTTCGGCCAATTCTCGACCTCTTTTATATGCTGTTTGAACTCCATGTCTTTTCCTCCTGCTTCGCCGCTTCTACCAAAGTATCAAAACGCTCTTTCAACTGAGCGAGTGACGAATAAATGTATTGTTGCTCGAGCTCTTGACGCGCTTCATGACGTTGGTACGTCGGTGCTTCCGTCAGATCTCGTTTTGCAGCATTTGGGTTCACACCCGGCAGCCCGTCCTCCATTGTAACAAGAAAATCAAGTTCCGAGAATACCGAATGCATAAAGTTAATCGATCGTTTCGTCCATTTTCGCGATTTCGACAAACGTACGAGACCCATCCGGAGCTCATCCCGTGGACATTTCGCAAAATACTGGAAGTACTGTTTGAAGTCCTCACGCGATGGAATCGTCTCGAAATAATAGCCTTCATCCTTAAAGGCACAATAAATCCGCTCTGCCTGTTGCACATATGGATAAAATGCTGCTTCCTCTTCCGGCAGGTCAAGAAAGACGATGTTTTGTCGAATCGGACCATTCAACGAACGTTCAGTGTATTTCTCCTTCATCTCATCGGTAAAGGCGACGAATGTCGTCGTCTCGTGCGGTAAGGCGAATAGATCGCTCAGCGGCCGCTTACCTCCACGGTAATCAAACACTTGAACATCTTCGACAGCGACGTCTTGAATCATCAATTGTGGTTTACGGAAACCATTCCATTCATTGATGTTCAGACTGCCCATCAAGTGAATCTCCGATAAGGTTGAAACTTCATCGACGAGGTCGCCGAAGCCGAAGCCGATTGCATCGAGTTCCTTCCCGTCGCCTGATAGGAGTGCCTTGACATGCGTCAGATCACGACCGATCCGTTTCATATCGCGAATCTTCGCCTGCTCAATGACGATCCGTGGCGCGGGGTTTCCCATCCCGAACGGTGCCAGTCGCTGAATGTCTTCAATTAACTGAATCGAGACATCACTGACGTGTAGACGTAGGTCGACATCGATTGTCGCGATGAACGCGTCATCCGGTAACGTGCTCGCTTGTTCATTCAAGCGTTGACGTAACGTCTCAACGTCATCAGAAGATAAAGTCATCCCAGCCGCAGCTGGATGTCCGCCGAAATGCGGTAAGATATCTTCACATTTCGTCAGTTCAGCGAAGAGGTCAAAGGCTGGAATCGATCGCCCAGAACCTTTGGCTGTTCCTTTTTCAGCATCATGACACAGCATGATGACGGGGCGATGATATTTTTCAACGAGTCGCGAGGCGACGATCCCGACGACACCTGGGTTCCAGTCTGCCGCATCGACGACGAGGACGCGGTCATCCTTGAAGCGTTCCTCGACAAGCGCCGTTGCTTCTTCCGCAATCTGCTTGACGATATCTTGACGTTGCTTATTTTGTTGGTCGAGCTGTTTCGCGAGATGAAGTGCTTCATCTTTACTTTCTGCTAGCAACATCTCGAGCGCTGGCATCGCAGAATCGAGACGACCTGCTGCATTGATCCGTGGACCGAACGCAAATCCGACCGACTCTTCCGTTAGTTCGTCCTCAGTTAAACTGCAGACGTCACGTAACGCAAGGATACCTGGACGTTCACTTGCGTTCAGTGCTTCGATGCCACGAATCGCAAGTAAGCGGTTTTCGCCGACGAGCGGAACAAGATCGGCAATCGTTCCGAGCACGGCAAGATCGAGTAATTCGACTGGTTCACGATCAAGGAGAGCATGCGCGACTTTAAAGGCAACTCCTGCGCCTGCGAGTTTCGAGAACGGATACGCCGGATCGACACCTGGATGGATCAAGGCAAAGGCATCGGGTAACGTTTCTTTTGCTTCGTGATGATCGGTGATGATTAAATCGACCCCGAGTTCCTTCAGGACATCTGCTTCGTGGATACCGGAAATCCCACAGTCGACGGTGATGACGAGACTAAACCCTTCTTCCGCTGCCCAGCGAAATGCTGCTTCATTCGGTCCATAGCCTTCCGTGAATCGGTTTGGGATATAACACTCTGCCATCCCTCCGATTTCAATCAAGGCGTGCCAGAGAATCGCCGCGGAACTCACACCATCGACGTCATAATCACCGTAAATTAAAATCATCTCACCTTCGTTGACGGCACGTTGAATCCGTTCAACGACTTTCGGCATGTCTTTAAAAGCAAATGGATCGTGGAATGCCATTTGATCGGTTTCTAGAAATTCACGGGCTGCTTCACGTGTCGTGAACCCCCGTTGGACAAGTAGTTGTGCGACGTGCGGAGAGATCGAGCCATCCGCCGTCAATTGTTCGATTTGTTCTGGATCAATGACTTTATCAAGCCATGTTTTTTTAGCATGGTACATCTCAAACCCTCCAATCAACTTCCCCATTATAATTGAAAATCCGCATCAGCGATAGCTGATGCGGATACTCTTTTAGGAAGCACGTTTTGTCCGACCAAGTGTCCGACCCTTCATGACGAGCCAGAGCTGAGCAGCGATGAAGATCGAAGAGAACATCCCCATGATCAACCCGACGAGCAACGCAAGACTGAATCCACGGATCGCTTCGCTACCGAAGATGTAGAGCGCTGCTGCCGTCATGATGACCGTCACGACGGTGTTGATCGAACGGACGATTGTTTGTTGAATCGATTCATTGACGATATGCGCCAACTCATCGAACGAAACTTTTCGTCCCCCTTTTTCGGCAAGTCCGAGATTTTCTCGAACCCTGTCGAACGTAACGATCGTATCGTTGACAGAATACCCGATGATCGTCAGGATCGCTGCAATGAAGTACAAGTTGACCTCAATTTGGAACAACGAGAAGAAGGCGACGATCATTAACGCATCATGCAATAGTGCAAGCACTGTCGCAATCCCGTATAACGGTTGGAATCGGAACGAGACATAGATGACGATCCCAAGTGACGCGAGTAAGACCGCATAAATCGCGTTACGCGCGATTTCTTGACCAACTTGCGCCGAAACCGTCGAGATACTCGGTTCTTTCTTATATTCCGTTTCAATCGTTTGTTTCATTTTAGAGATTTGATCTTGGCTGAATTCCCCAACGAACGTGACGTTCGCTAGTTTTCCACCTTGAGCAAATTGGATGCCATCGATTTCCGCAGCATCAATGCCTGACTCTTCAATGACAGAGCGGACATCGGCTTCCTTGATTTGATTCTCAGAAGAAATCTCGACGCGTGTACCTTGCGAGAAGTCGATCCCAAGGTTAAGACCGCGGAACGACAGCAAAAGTACCGAAATGATGACGAGGGCAATCGTGATCGCGAAATAGATTTTGCGATGTTTGACGTAATCGAATTTCGTAGGATTAAAGCTCACGGATTTCACTCTCCTTTACACCGAACCATGATTTCTTCTTATCGAACCATCGGCTACTGACAAGGAGTTGCATCAGGTAACGTGAGACAAAGACATTCGTGACGAAAGTGACGGCGATTGAGACCATCAACATGATGGCGAATCCTTTGACCGTGCTTGTACCGAAGTAGTACAAGACACCAGCAGAAATCAATGTCGTTAAGTTGGCATCAAGAATCGTACCGAACGAACGACGGTTTCCGGCTTTAAATGCGGATAAGACGGATTTGCCACTTCGTAATTCGTCCTTGATCCGCTCTGCAGTGATGATGTTCGCATCAACCGCCATACCGACACCAAGAACGAGTGCCGCAATCCCCGGTAATGTAAGGACGGCATTAATCCCGTTAAAGAAAATCATGACGAGATAGATGTAGAACAACAAGGTAATAATCGAAACTAATCCAGAGATCCGGTAGAACACTAGCATGAACAAGAAGACAGCAGCTACACCGATAGCTGACGCGAAAAGTGTCTGATCAAGTGCATCCTGTCCAAAAGCAGCCGAGACCGACGTCGAGTAGATTTCCTCGAGTTTGACCGGCAGTGCTCCTGCGTTAAGGATTGAGGACAATTGTTTACCATACTCGGCATCGATATCGCCACCGGAAATGATTGCCTTATCCGAGTTGATTGGTTGAGTGACCGATGCATCCGAAACGATTTTCGAATTCTTCTTTTGAATCTCTTTTTCGTACGTATCACCCTTTTCGTAATCGAGCCAGATGACAAGGCGGTTCGCCGGTGCTTGCATTTGTGAGACTTTTTGAGTTACTTCATAAAATTTCTGTTTTGACTTCATCGTCAATTCGACGAGTGGTTCATTCGTATTCGGATCATATCCGACTTTTGCTCCTTTAGCTTTTAAGTCTGAACCGTCAAGCAACAACTTATCGTTGATGTCACGGAATGACAATTGTGCCGTCGAAGATAGGATTTGACGCGCTTCCGTCTGATCCTTGACGCCAGCAAGTTGAACACGAATCCGGTTGTTACCTTCGATCCGAATATCCGGTTCAGAGACACCGAGAACGTTGACACGGTTCTCAATTGCCGTCAATGTGGCACTCATCGCATTTTGGTCGATGACGTCTCCTTCTTTCAGTGGTTGTACTTCATACAAGACTTCGAAGCCACCTTTAAGGTCAAGGCCAAGCTTCGTATCCTTCAGCAACCATGACGATGTCGTACCGATCAGCACGAGCAACGCGATGACGACGATGAAGAATGTGGCAAGTTTCCCTTTCTTGATCATGCTACATTGTCCTTTCTCTAGTTCCCAGTATATTTTCAGACAACTTTGTTCTCCTACCCTAGCTTACAAAAGAAATGGTAATCTTAGCAAACGTTTTTCTCATATATAAACAGAAAAGACGCTCCGGAATCCGGAAAGCGTCTTTTCAATGCCTTATTCGACCGTTTCGTCGCCCATGACAGTTGTTGATTTTTTCGTCACTTCTGCCACAGCACTTCGGTTGAATGTCAATTGTGCGTTTCCTGACTTCAATGTCACCGTCGTGTCGTCAACTTTTTGGACAACCCCGTGAAGACCACCGATCGTTACGATCGAATCGCCGCGTGAAAGTTCAGTTTGCATCTGACGCACTTGCTTCTGGCGTTTGTTCTGTGGACGGATCAACAAGAAATAGAACACCACGAAGATCAAGATCATCGGGAGGAATGCAAGGATATTACTTCCCATTTGTACCAACTCCTTTATCATTCAAATCACGTTCATTATACCGTGAAAGGATTGATTTGTCAGACGATTTGTTAGAAATTCTTTGCGTTCGGTAAATTGTAACCGTATTCTTCGAAAAATTCTTCTTTAAAATCAAGCAGACGATCCTCACGAATCGCTTGGCGAACGCCTTCCATCAACTTGACGAGGAAGTGAAGATTGTGTGTCGAACAAAGATGTAGTCCGAACGTTTCTTGCGCGCGGATCAAGTGATGGATGTACGAACGCGAGTAATTCTTACATGCGTAGCAATCACATTTCTCATCGAGTGGACGGAAATCACGTGCATATTTCGCATTTCGGACGACAAGACGTCCTTGTGATGTCATCAATGTACCATTGCGTGCAATCCGTGTCGGTAAGACACAGTCGAACATATCGATTCCGCGAATCGCGCCTTCAATCAATGCATCCGGTGAACCAACGCCCATTAAATAACGTGGTTTATCTTCTGGCATGAGTGGTGTCGTGAATTCGAGTGCTCGGTACATGACATCTTTCGGTTCACCAACCGAGAGACCACCGACCGCATAACCTGGGAAATCAAGCGCTACGAGATCTTTCGCACTTTGGCGACGTAAGTCTTCGTATTCGCCACCCTGGATAATTCCGAACAGTGCTTGGTCTTGCGGACGTTCGTGCGCTGCAAGACAACGTTCTGCCCAGCGGCTTGTTCGTTCGACAGATGCTTTCATGTACTCGTGAGAAGCAGGATATGGTGGGCACTCATCAAACGCCATCATGATGTCTGAACCGAGTGCGTTTTGGATTTCCATTGCTTTTTCCGGTGATAAGAACAGTTTGTCACCGTTTAAATGGTTACGGAAATGAACGCCTTCTTCCGAAATATTCCGGAGATCAGCGAGTGAGAAGACTTGGAAGCCACCTGAATCCGTGAGAATCGCGCCATCCCAGTTCATGAATTTATGCAGACCGCCTGCTTCCTTGATGACATCGTGTCCCGGACGCACCCATAGGTGATACGTGTTCGCGAGGATGATGTTCGCGTTCATATCCTTGATTTGTTCTGGTGCCATCGTCTTGACCGTCGCTTGTGTTCCGACCGGCATGAAGACCGGTGTCTCAAAACTACCGTGCGGCGTATGGACGATTCCTAACCGCGCTCCGGATTGTTTACATGTTTTGATATGTTCGTATGTTACCGCGTGTTTTGTCATTAGTTTCGTTCCTCTCTCGTTAAGAACATCGCATCACCGAAGCTAAAGAAACGATAGCCATTCGCGACAGCTTCTTCGTAGGCATGCAGAATGTGTTCCCGTGTCGATAACGCGGACACGAGCATGATCAATGTTGATTTCGGTAAGTGGAAGTTCGTGATCAATCCATCGATCCCTTTGACTTCCTGACCTGGGAAAATGAAGATATCCGTCCAACCTGTTGCTTCGACGAAGTCACCGTGATCACGGATGACCGTTTCAAGCGTTCGCGTCGACGTCGTACCGACCGCGATGATCCGTCCGCCTTGTTTCCGTGTTTCGCGTAGCAGTGCCGCTGAACTTTCCGGCAATTCGTAGTACTCACTATGCATCTTGTGATTATCGACGTCGTCGACCGAAACAGGACGGAATGTGCCAAGTCCGACATGTAACGTCAACGGTGCGATCCGGACACCTTTCGCTTGAAGCGCTTCGAGCAATTCCGGTGTGAAGTGAAGACCCGCTGTTGGTGCCGCGGCGCTCCCACGTTCGCGAGCGTAGACCGTCTGGTAACGATCTTGATCTTCTAGTTGTTCATGAATGTACGGCGGCAATGGCATCGTTCCAAGTTGATCGAGCACTTCGTAGAAAATCCCGTCGTAGAAAAACTTCAGAATCCGTCCCCCGTCTTCAAGTGCTTCGACACACTCAGCACGGAGTAATCCGTCACCAAACGACAGAATTGTACCTGGTTTGACTCGTTTTGCTGGTTTTGCTAGCGTTTCCCAAACATCGTCACTCGTCTGCTTCAAGAGCAACAATTCGATTTTTCCACCTGTCTCTTCCTTTACACCAAAGAGACGTGCTGGTAAGACTTTCGTATCGTTGATGACGAGTGTATCGCCTTCCCGGAAGTGGTCGACGATATCATGGAAGTGTTGATGCTGAATCGCACCTGTCTCCCGGTCGAGGACCATCAATTTCGAACTCGTCCGATCGAGCAATGGCACTTGAGCAATTTGTTCTTCTGGTAAATGAAAATCAAATAAGTTTACATCCATTGGTTCAATTTCCTTCTTTCAGTCCTAAATGTTGGCGGGCGAACGATGTTAAGACACGTCCGCGCGGGGTACGTTGTAAAAAGCCTTGTTGCAACAGATATGGTTCATACACATCTTCGATCGTCTGCGCATCTTCTCCGATTGTCGCTGCAATCGTCTCAAGACCGACCGGACCACCGGCAAACCGTTCTGCAAGCGATCGTAGTAAACGATGGTCGACATCGTCGAGTCCGAGCGCATCGACATGCAAGCGATCAAGTGCACTTGTCGCAAGCGAGGCATCGATCTCAGTTTGATGAGCAACTTGAGCGAAGTCACGGACACGCCGTAACAACCGGTTCGCGACACGTGGTGTTCCGCGTGAACGAAGGGCGATCGCTTCTGCTGCGAGACGATCCGCTTCGAATCCAAACAGACGTGATGTCCGGGTCACGATGGCAGACAACTCTGACATCGTATAATATTCAAGCTTCAGCGTCACGCCAAAACGATCACGTAGCGGTGCCGACAGCATCCCGGCACGCGTCGTCGCACCGACGAGTGTAAATGGTGGCAAGTCGATCCGAACGCTACGCGCGAGTTCCCCTTGACCGATGACGATATCGAGACAATAGTCTTCCATCGCCGGATATAGAATCTCTTCGATCGATCGACTCAACCGATGAATTTCGTCGATGAACAGGACGTCTCCCGGCTCAAGTGATGAGAGAATTGCCGCCAGATCACCTGGTCGTTCGATCGCAGGACCGGCTGTCGTCTTGATGCCGACCCCCATCTCGTTTGCGATGATTGTCGCAAGCGTCGTCTTACCAAGACCTGGAGGACCGTAGAGAAGAACGTGATCGAGTGTTTCCTGACGAATTTTTGCCGCCTCGATGAAGACACTTAAGTTTCCTTTTGCTTTCTCCTGCCCGATATATTGCTCGAGCGTCTGAGGACGCAGACTCCACTCTTCTTGATCTTCCGCATGGGCGGATTCTGACAAAATGCGCTCTTCCATGTCCTCACCTCACATTCAATAACAACTGGAGTGCCCGTTTAACATATTGATCCGTTGACAGGACTTCTGCCTGCAACGCTTTTTTGACTTTTTCGACTTCTCGATCACTGTAACCGAGCGCCGTCAGAGCTTCACAGGCTTCGTTTAGCTCTGCGTTACCTTGTGCGAACAAGCCTTCGCTCGGTACGTAGTCTGGCGCGAGCTCTGCTAACTTTCCTTTTAGGTCGAGTGTCATTTGTTTTGCTGTCTTTTTGCCGACACCTGGGAACTTGACGAGATAACTTTCCTTTTCTTGTTCGATTGCTTCAACAAGCGCATCGACATTCCCTGATGCGACGATTGCAAGCGCTCCTTTTGGTCCGATCCCTGTCACACCGAGCAACTTCGTGAACAAGGCACGCTCACGCCGGGAACGGAATCCGAATAAGACTTCTTGGTCCTCACGGACATAGTGATACGTATATACGATGATCTGTTCGTCTCCGGTCCGATAAAAAAACGGGTTCGGTGCTACGATCTTGTAGCCAATCCCGCCAACTTCTACCGTCACGAATTCCGCACAGACATAAGCGACTTCGCCGCGTACGAATTCTATCAATGTGGAACGCTCCCATCTATAAACAAACTCTCGTGTTATTGTAGCATACATCTTCGTTTGGCTTCAAAGCGTTCTTCAGCAAAAATCAATACATACGTTCGCTCTCTCAATCAGAAGACAAAAAGCGTGATCGTTTGCACGACCACGCTCTCACTCTCTATTTTACGAACGCTCAAGCATCCGTTCGAGCGCCAACACGGCATGCCGCGTCGTCTCTGCGTCAACTTTAATGACGTTGACCGGCTCACCTGCTTCGACCTGTTCGAGCGCCCAAGCCAAATGCGGCAAGTCAATCCGGTTCATCGTCAGACACGGGCACATGAATGGATTGAGCGACACGATGTCAAGATCCGGATGAGTCGTCGCGAGTCGATTGACGAGGTTCATCTCTGTTCCGATCGCCCACTTCGTTCCAGGAGCAGCCTGTTCGATTTGTTGAATGATGTACGCAGTTGATCCATTGAGATCAGACGCTGCTACTACTTCATGCGAACATTCCGGGTGAACGAGAATCTTTCGCTCCGGATCCGTCTTACGGAACTGTTCAATTTGACCGACTGTGAATTTCTCATGCACCGAGCAGTGCCCTTTCCATAAGATGACGCGGACGTCTTGGTCCTCCCCGTCAAAAACGAGTTCGTCGCGAATCGGATCCCAAATCGCCATCTGCTCTAACGGAATTCCGAGCGCATGTGCCGTATTGCGACCGAGATGTTGATCCGGCAGGAAGAATAAGATGTCTCGTTCAGCAAGCGCCCACTCGACCATTTGGACAGCGTTCGATGATGTCACCGTCGCCCCACCGTGACGACCGACGAATGCTTTGATGGCTGCTGTCGAATTGACATACGTCAATGGTAAGATCGAATCTCCGAACCGTTCCGTCAAGATCGTAAAGGCACGCTCCGTTTGTATATCATTCGCCATATCTGCCATCGAACAGCCAGCACGCATGTCAGGCAAAACGACCGTATGTGACGCATCGGTCAGCATATCTGCCGTCTCCGCCATAAAGTGAACACCGCAAAAGACCGTATATTCGGCTTCTGTCATCTGCTTCGCGACTTGTGCAAGCTGGAGCGAATCTCCCGTCGCATCCGCGAACTGGACGACTTCGTCTTTTTGATAGTGGTGGGCAGGTAAGAATAAGCGACTGCCCATCCGTGCTTTGACCCCTTCGATGATCGCAATCAATTCTGCTTCTGATTGCTGTAAGTATGACGCCGGAATCCCTTCGTGACGTAATAGATCAAATGACATCTTTTTTTCCTCCTTCGATTTTCATACTAATATCAAGTGCTGTTGCTGAATGCGTCAACGCACCGAGTGAGATGACGTCTGCTCCGCTATCCGCGAAGTCTGATAACGTGTCTATCGTAATCCCGCCGGATAGTTCGACCGTGATATGTGGTGGAATCAATTGCCGGAGCTGTTTGATTTCTGCTGGTGTCCGGTTATCGAGCATGATGATGTCGACTTTTGCAGCCACTGCCTCAAGCACTTCCGCTTCCGTCTCAACTTCGACTTCGATTGGTGTCGTATGACCTGCAACTCGTTTTGCTCGCATCACCGCTTCCGTAATCGATCCTGCGACCGTGATGTGGTTATCTTTGATCATGACCGCGTCATCGAGTCGTCCGCGATGACTATAGCCACCACCGACGCGAACGGCGTGTTTTTCTAGCATCCGTAATCCAGGAGTCGTCTTCCGTGTATCCGTGATTCGGATTCGTCCTGCTACTACCTCGACCGCTTGACGTGTCTGCGTCGCAATCCCAGATAAGCGTTGCACAAGGTTCAAAGCGACCCGTTCTCCGCTTAAAATATCCTGTAACGAACCAGACCACTCAGCAAGGAGCGTTCCTCGCGTGACGACCGTCCCTTCCGCTATATGAATCGTCACGTTGACTTGTAACAGATGCGCCATCTCACGAATAATGTCTCCTCCACAGAAGACACCGTCTTCCTTTGCTAAAAAACGACCGGTTCCGCGTTCTTGTCCCGTCAGACATCCTTCACTCGTGATATCCCACTGTCCGATGTCCTCGATTAAAAATGCCTCCAGTTGTTGCCGTAACTGCCACTTGTTCAATGTTCTCATCCTCTCCTGTCAACCGACTTCGCGCCCCTTCAAGCAATAGACATGCTGTCACGTAACGTAATCGATTTTCTTCTGCTTCCTGTCCGGATTCTTCTAATGACCAGCCTTTTAACGCATCCAGACATTCTTGTACCTGCCTAATATCCATTTCGACACCGATGACCTGCGATAAACGGTCTGTTACGGAACGAAGTGTTCCTGGACGTCGTTTCACTTGTTTTACTGATGGTCCCGGTAACAACTCGAGCTGTTCTGCTACTGCTTTCCCCATGACGACACACTCAAGAAGCGAGTTCGACGCCAGACGATTTCGACCGTGCAGTCCGATCGATGCTGTCTCGCCGACCGCGTAAAGTCCTTCGACATTCGTCTGCCCTGTCAGATCCGTCTCGATTCCACCCATTAAGAAATGAATGCCTGGTGCGATTTCAACGAGATCTGGATTTATGTTCAGTTTTTCACATTTTTCGACAAACGTTGGAAACCGTTTTGTTCGATCAACGACTTTTGACGTGTCGAGATAGACCGGTTCGTGTTTTCGCACCTCATGGATTCGTTTTGCGACTTCATCGCGCGCCGCTAAATCTTGCATCGGATGATCTGCCATGATCCGATCCCCGCTTTTCGTCACAAGAATGGCTCCTGCTCCGCGTAGTGCTTCCGTAATCAAACCTTCTGAGCGACCTGCATGAACAAGTACCGTCGGATGGTGCTGGATATAGCCGAGATCACGAATCGTCGCTCCCGCTTCAAAAGCGAGTGCAATCCCATTTCCTTGAATCGATGGATCATTCGTCGACGACGCGAATATTCCACCAACTCCACCAGTAGCGAGAATCGTTGCTCGCGCCACAATCTCGATTGGTTCTCCAAGGCTATATCCAACTGCACCTACAACCTGTCCATTTACTTGAATCAATTCCGTGATACACGTCTGCTCAAGAATCGGAAAAGGCACTCGCGGCATTAACGTCTCCATGATTCGTTTGCCGGTCTCGTCCCCGCCAGAGTGATAAATCCGCGGCAAACGGTGCGCACCTTCTCGACCGAGCAAGAACTCTCCCTCGGATTGATCAAACAGGACACCTTGTCGTAACAAGAATTCCATTGCCTCGGCTCCTGATCGGGTCACATAATCAACAGCGGACAAATTGATGCGCCCTTTTGCCGCCTGACACGTATCTTCAAAATGACCACGATGATCAACTTCCGCATAAGCAGAAGCAATCCCACCTTGTGCTCGGACAGAGTTGGTCTCAAATCGCGTGCCTTTTGTGACAAGCAACGCTTCAGTTCCAGGCGGAAGATGCAAGGCGACCGAAATCGCAGCAAGCCCTGTTCCAATGATCAACACATCCGTCTCAAGCCTTTTATGTAAAGACATATGTTTTACACCTCTATATCTAAATGTTTACTATTGACTTGACAATAAGTTTGGCATACTTTTAGCTGAGTGACAAGACGAAAGGACAGGATTTTTTCATGATCTATCTCGATTACGCAGCTACTACTCCGCTGCATCCACAAGCACTCGACCATTATCAACAAGCCGCTCAATCGTTCTACGGCAACAGTTCTTCTCTTCATGACATCGGTGGGGATGCAGAACGCCTGCTTCAACGAGCACGACAGTACCTGATGCAACAATTAGCTCAAAAAGAAGGATCTATC
Source organism: Exiguobacterium sp. UBA6282 (assembly GCF_002440475.1). Lineage (NCBI taxonomy): Bacteria > Bacillati > Bacillota > Bacilli > Caryophanales > Exiguobacterium > Exiguobacterium sp. UBA6282. The sequence goes on from NZ_DJUM01000011.1 coordinate 88,224, forward strand.
ATCTTTACAGGAAGCGGTTCAGAAGCAAATTACATCGCTTTGACACACTTGATACGACAGAGTAACAAATCAGTTGTCTTGACACTTCGATGTGAACACGACTCGGTCTTGCTTCCACTTGCGCGCTGGGCACAAGAAACACGTCATCTTTCTCTACTACTGGACGGAACGTTCGACTGGGATCGATTCGTTACGGCTTGTACGGAAGAGGTTGGTGTCGTCTCGATTCAACACGTCAATTCGGATACCGGTTTTCGGTTCCCAGTCGAACGAATTGCAGTATATTGTCAATCGCGCGGGATTTTGTTTCATTGCGATGGGGTTCAAGGATTTTTAAAAGATGATGTTACCATTGACTCCTTTGACGCTTACACGATGAGTAGCCATAAAGTCTACGGTCCTAAAGGGTTAGGTGCCCTGTATTTGCGACGACCGCTCTTTAGTCCATACTACGAAGGACATCATGAGTTCGGGATTCGCCCAGGCACAGTCGATGTTCCGGGAATTGCCGCCTTCATCGCTGCCTGTGAGGCGTCGCGCTTAGAAAATCCAGGAATCCAGGCATCCAGTCAGGTATTTCGTGGTATGCTAAAAAAAACATTGTCTTCGTCTCGTTATCTGATCGTTGAATCTCCAACGCAACTGGCTTCGATCTGTGCCATCCATACGAAACAACGGGACGGTCAACACGCGTTGCTCGCCTTGAATCGTGCTGGAATCGCAGTCTCCGCTGGTAGTGCTTGTCGGGCAGGAGAAAACGGTCCGAATGCGACATTACGCGCCATCGGTTTTGACGAATCAGCGGCTCATGGATTGATCCGACTCAGTTTTGGAAGACACACGACGAACGAAGAAATCGAACAGTGCATTGATGTGTTGAACACGATCTCATGACACTGGAGAAAGGTAGGAGACATGATGGGGAAACGCATCTCCGGAGAAGAACGCCGGAAATCATTACTTCGTATGATTGAGGAAAGTGAACAACCTGTCACGGGAACAGCACTGGCGAAACAAGCAGGCGTCAGCCGCCAAGTGATCGTGCAGGATTTATCATTATTAAAAGCAAAAGGATATCCCGTCATCGCGACAGCTCGTGGGTATTTGATCAATGACCCTGAAATCGACGGTTCGAAATTACGCCGCAAGATCGTCTGTCGCCACGGCATCGAGCAATTAAAGGATGAATGTGATGCCATCGTTGACGAAGGCGTCGTCATCCGGGATGTCATCATCGAGCATCCTGTCTACGGCTTCATTACAGGTGAGTTGATGCTAAAAAGCCGCCGAGATGTCCGTGTACTGCTTGAACAGCTAGAGGAGACACAAGCTACTCCACTGTCGAGCTTGACCGACGGAGTCCATATCCATACGCTTGAAGCGGATCATGAAGACGCACTAGAAGCAGCTATCGCAAAACTTGACCATCTTGGAATCCTCGTCTCGGAACTCGATGTCTGAACATCAAAAAACCGCCTATTCCTAAGGAATAAGCGGTTTTTATCATTAAATCAAATCGGTTCAATTGTTGGCTCTGGCATCGTAGCGGGAGGATCAAATGTTGCTAAGACTTTTCGAACGCGACGGTTCTCGATATGCAAGACCGTCAACGTGACACGTTCATAACGCATCGCCGTTCCGACGTCCGGCAGCTGTCCGCTCTCTTCCATGATCCATCCCCCAAGTGACTGGGCATCGGTGTCCGGCATCGTCAATTGAAATTGCTGACAGAAGTCTTCAATGTCATACTCTGCTAGACATTCGTATTGCTCTGGACCAATCCGTTTCGTGTATTCCAATGATTCATCGTGTTCATCCCAAATCTCCCCGACGATTTCTTCTAAAATATCCTCAAGGGTGATCAGACCTGCCGTCCCTCCGAACTCATCGAGCACGACTGCCATATGGGACTGCTTGACTTTGAGTTCCGGCAATAAATCCATCAATCGTGTCTGTGGTACGACGAACGATACCGGTCGAATCCATTCCCGGATATCGACGGAACCATTTTTCACGTATGCACGCAGAAAGTCCCGTTCGGATAAGACACCAATGACATGATCAATTGAGTCCTTATAGACCGGTAGACGAGAATAGCCACCCTTCTGGACCTCTGCAAGGATGTCTTCAAGCCGCGCATCGATATCGATCGCTTGAATATCCATGCGAGGCGTCAGCGCATCCTCAACCGTCGCATGTTGAAAATCAACTGCTTGATGAACGAGTTCCGCCTCTGCAAGCCCCATGATGCCTTCTTCCTGACTAATATCGACGAGTGCCTTGAGTTCCTGTTCGGTCACGAGCGGACCTTTCGGATCCGCTCCAATCAACCGTAGCGCCAACTGGCGTAAGCGAAGTAACAGGAAGACAAGCGGTCGAAACATCAGCAAGCACAAACGAAGTGGACGTCCGATCAACAACACGTAACGTTCCGTATGTTCGCGGGCATACGACTTTGGTATCAATTCCCCGAATAACAGTAACAGAAAGAACAGCCCAAGAAAGGCAATGGTCTGCGTTGCGATCGTCTCGACGAACTGAATGATCCACCAACCACCAAATAAGATAAAGGCGACGTTGACGATCGTATTCCCAATCAAAATCGAAGTCAGTGTCTCTTCGTAACGTTGAAGTAAGCGAAACACACGGGACGCACTCGCGTCCCCTGCTTCTGATTGGTGCAACAACCGCAACCGATTGACACTCGCGAGTGCTGTCTCGGCTGAGGAAAAGAACGCGGATAACATGAGAATCGGGATTAACCAAACGAATGAAATCATGGGCAATGGGTCCACGATGCTTTCACACTCCGTTTCCTAATGGAATGAATCGCTTAGAATGATGACTCGACGAATTCGAACTCGAAATCACGGATACGAACGACATCGCCGTCGATTGCACCAAGACGACGTAACTCTTCGTCGACACCCATTTGACGCAGTGTCCGAGCGAAACGTTTAATCGATTCTTCACGCATGAAGTTCGTCATCGTGAAGAGTTTTTCGATGCGTGGTCCTTTGATGACGAAGCAATCGTCTTCATCTTTCGAAATCGTAAAGCCAGCTTCTGGTGCTTCGTAACCATAGACGACACGTGGTGTCGCTGTTTTCTCTTCGAGTTCTTCAAGACCGAATTCCGGAGTCGCATCGACGAGGTCAGCGATTCGGAATAACAGATCGCGTAACCCTTGACGTGTTGCTGCTGAAATCTCGAATACTTCAAGCTCTGGGAAAGCTTCTTTGAAGGCTTCGAGATGTTCTGCCGCATCCGGCATATCCATCTTGTTCGCGACGACGACTTGTGGACGCTCTGTCAAGCGGAGATTATAGTCTGCGAGCTCTTTATTGATGATGTTGTAGTCTTCGATCGGATCGCGTCCTTCCATCCCACTCATGTCGATGACGTGTACGATCACTTTCGTCCGCTCGACGTGACGGAGGAACTGATGACCGAGTCCAACACCTTCACTTGCCCCTTCAATCAATCCTGGCAAGTCAGCCATGACGAAGCTACGGCTATCTTCCGTTTCGACGACGCCGATGTTCGGTGTGATCGTCGTGAAGTGATACGCTCCGATTTTCGGACGTGCTGCTGAAACGACCGATAACATCGTTGATTTCCCGACACTCGGGAAGCCGACAAGACCGACGTCTGCTAGCATCTTCAGTTCAAGCTTCAAGTACTTCTCTTCCCCTGGCTCACCGTTTTCCGCGTGTTCAGGTGCCGGGTTGGCTGGTGTCGCAAAACGTGTATTTCCACGTCCGCCACGTCCGCCGCGTGCAACGATCGCTTGTTGTCCATGATGGACGAGGTCAGCGATGACCGCGTTCGTATCATCATCGTAGACGACTGTGCCTGGTGGAACCTTGACGATTAAATGCTCGGCTTTACGACCGTGCATCCCTTTTGACATTCCGTTTTCACCTTGAACCGCTTTAAAGTGACGTTTGTAACGGAAGTCCATCAATGTCCGAAGTCCTTCGTCGACTTCAAGGACGACGTGAGCTCCGTGACCACCGTCACCGCCAGCAGGACCGCCGTCCGGAACGTATTTCTCGCGACGGAACGCTACTTGTCCACGTCCTCCGTCACCTGCTTTTACATAAATATTTACCTGATCGACAAACATGTCGGATCCCTCCTCTTACTTCTCTTCCTCAAACGGAAGACTTTCAATCTCAATCACACACTCATTTTCCGTCTGCGACTCGATTTCCATCGGCGTCACTAGATCCTTAAGG
>NZ_DJUM01000011.1:92546-92992 GCF_002440475.1 Exiguobacterium sp. UBA6282
AACGCCAGTGCGGTTTTCGGCAATCCGATTTGCGCTAGACGTCCTTCCCGAGATGCTTGCTCCCGGTACGCCGAACAGATCGACTCGACTGCTTGTTCGTCTCCGATCGCGCCATACGAACGGACGAGTTGTATCCGGTTCAACCACTCGTGACGAAGAGTCTTTAAAAGATCAAGTACCTGTTGTTCCTCCATCGGTCGTTCCCTCCTAAAAAAAACAGACCCTAACCCTCGAAAGTGGCTAGAGTCTGCTTCGTCGATCCTTATGCTGGGTAAACGCTGACTTGTTTCTTGTCGCGTCCGAGACGTTCGAAACGAACGACACCAGTTGCAGTTGCGAAAAGTGTATCATCGCCACCACGTCCGACGTTCATACCTGGGTGAATCTTCGTACCGCGTTGACGGTAGAGGATTGAACCAGCAGAAACAGTTTGACCGTCTGCACGT